>JBOGZX010000032.1:0-2231 GCA_050697615.1 Gaiellaceae bacterium | reverse complement strand
TTCAAGGTCAGCTGACTCGTCGGCCCGTTCCCGCTCGCGCCCCTGAGCGCGAGCGGGAATGCGGTGGGCCCTACGTCAGGGAGATCTCGTCGACCCCCTCGCGGGCGATCCGCCAGCCGCGCAGCTCCTCGAGCTTCAGCCCGTAGATCAGGAACGGACGGCTCGACCAGAGGCCGGCGAGCTCGCGGTCGGTGCGAGACGGCACCGGCGCCGTCTCGGGATGCGAGTGGAACACCGCGAGCTCGAGACCCTCGTCCTCGAGAAACCAGACCGCCGGGTCGATCTCGAGCTCGTAGCGATAGGGGGAGGCCAGCCTGTTGCGGCCGCGCACATAGCGCTCGGCGACTCCGTCGCGCAGCACGACCAGCCCGCAGCACTCGTCGGGCGCCTCCTCTGCGGCGTGGGCGTGCAGCTCGGCCCTGATCTCCGCCGGCACTACCACCAGAGGACCGCCTCGTCGATCTCGTCTCCGCGCCAGAACGGCGCGGACAGGTATTTCCAGCCGCCGTCCGCGAGCACGCACGCGACGACGGTCCCCTCGGGAAGCTCCTCGGCGACACGCCGCGCCACGTGCACGACCGCGCCGGAGGAGACGCCCGCGAACAGGCCCTCGCGGTCGAGCAGCGCGCGCGCGGCCGCGGCCGCCTCCGAGTTCGAGACGAGCAGCTTGCGGTCGAGCTTCGACACGTCCAGGATCGGCGGCACGTACCCGTCGTCCAGCGAGCGCAGCCCCATCACGGGGTCGCCCGGCAGCGGCTCGGCGGCGACGACCTGCACGCCGGGAAACGCCTCGCGCACCCGTGCGCCCGTGCCCATCAGCGTGCCGCCGGTGCCGAGCCCGGCGACCAGCGCGTCGAGGCGCGGGAGGTCGCGCACGAGCTCGGCGCCCGTGCCTTCGTAGTGCGCGCGCGGATTCGCCTCGTTCGCGTACTGGAAGAGCATCGCGTACCGGTCGTCCCGGGCCGCGATCTCCTGAGCGAGCCGCACGGCGCCGTTCGAGCCTTCGGCGCCCGGCGAGTCGAGGACCGTCGCTCCGTACAGCTCGAGCAGCGCCCGGCGCTCGGGGGTCGCGTTGTCGGGCAGCACGCAGGTCAGGCGCAGGCCCTTCAGCTTCGCGACGAGGGCCAGCGAGATGCCCGTGTTGCCGCTCGTCGGCTCGAGGAGCTCCTGCCCGGGCTGCAGGTCGGCTGCCTCGATCATCGCGAGCGCGACCCGGTCCTTCACCGAACCGGTCGGATTCTGCCCCTCGAGCTTCGCGTAGATCGTCCGGCCCGGCGGCGAAAGCCTCGCGAGCTCGACCAGCGGGGTGTTCCCGATCAGGTCGAGCAGCGAGCTAGCAGCCACCGGCCATTGCCGGGAGAAGAATGACCGTCGAGCTCTCGCGGACCGGCGTGTCGAGACCGTCGCGGGTGCGGACGTCCTCGCCGTCGACGTAGACGTTCACGAACGGCTGGATCGCGCCGTCGTCGTACACGCGTGTGCCGAGCGCCGGCAGCCGTGCCGCCAGGTCGTCGAGCAGTGCGCGCAGCGTGGCGCCCGACGCCTCGACCTCGCGCGCCCCGCCCGCCTCCGAGCGGAGCACCGGTGGGATCCTGACGGTGCTCAACGGCCTACGCCACTGCAGAACTCGACGTAGTCGACGTACTCGGTGATCGTCGGGTGCTCGCCGCAGACCGGGCAGTCCGGACGGCGCTCGATCTTGACCTCGCTGAACTCGGTCGAGAGCGCGTCGAACAGGAGCAGCCGCCCGGCGAGCGAGTCGCCGATGCCGGCGGCCAGCTTGATCGCCTCGTTCGTCTGCAGGCAGCCGACGATGCCGGGGAGGATGCCAAGCACGCCGCCCTCGGAGCACGACGGCGCAAGCTCGGGCGGCGGCGGCTCGGGGAAGAGGCAGCGGTAGCACGGCCCGTCGTGCGGCGTGAAGACCGTCACCTGACCCTCGAAGCGGTAGATCGAGCCGTGCACCACGGGGATGTCGTGCCACACGGACGCGTCGTTCAACCGGTAACGCGTCGGGAAGTTGTCGGCGCCGTCGACGATCACGTCCCAGCCGTCGTCGAGGATGCGGTCGACGTTCTCGGAGGTGAGGCGCTCGCGATACGTCTTCACGTTGATGTCCGGGTTGAGCGCGTTGATTGCGCGCTTTGCCGAATCGACCTTCGGCGCGCCGAGTGTGTCGAGAGAGTGCGCGATCTGGCGCTGCAAGTTCGTCTCGTCGACGATGTCGGCGT
>JBOGZX010000031.1:0-3965 GCA_050697615.1 Gaiellaceae bacterium | reverse complement strand
GGTGATTGCTGCGTTCGCACGCTTCTCCGCTTCGGCGGTGCGGGCGTAGGATTCGCGGCGACCGCACGTCCCAGAGCCCAGGAGGACTCGATGCCCATCGAAGCCGGGAAGATCCGCAACGTCGCCGTCGTCGGCCACCGCGGGACGGGCAAGACCTCGCTCGTCGAGGCGATGCTCTTCCAGGCGGGAAAGACGAACCGGCTCGGCTCGGTCGACGGGGGCAGCACCGTCTCCGACTGGGAGGAGGACGAGCAGCGGCGGCAGATGTCGCTCGCGGCGTCGCTGACCCACTGCACCTGGCACGACCGCAAGCTCAACCTCGTGGACACACCCGGCGACAGCGGTTTCCAGGCGGACACCGTCGCCGCGCTACGCGTCGTCGAAGGGGCGCTCGTCGTGCTCTCGGGCGTGATGGGCGTCGAGGTCAACACCGGGCGCGTCTGGAATCGCGCCGAGGAGCTCGAGCTGTCACGCGTGATCTTCGTCAACATGCTCGACCGCGAGCGCGCCGACTTCTACCGCGTCCTGGCCGCCGTCCAGGCACAGCTTTCCGAGCGCTGCGTCGCGGTCCAGCTCCCGATCGGCGCCGAGCACGAGCTGACGGGCGTGGTCGACCTGCTGCACAACTGCGCCTACCTCGATCCGGGCGGCGAGCGGGAGGGTGACCCCGTGGCGGTTCCCGCCGAGCTGCAGCAGACGGTCGAGGAGTACCGCACGAAGCTGCTCGACGCCGTCGTCGAGACGGACGAGGCGTTGATGGAGCGGTACCTGGGCGGCGAGGAGATCCCCGCCGACGACATCGCCGCCGCGCTCAAGAACGCGGTCACGCGCGACGAGATCTACCCGGTCACCTGCGGGGTCGCGACCAGGAACCTCGGCACCCATGCGCTGCTCGACCTGATCGTCGAAGGCGTGCCGAGCCCGCTGAAGAAGGGGTCGCCGATCGAGACCGACGCGGGCGTCGCGGCATTCGTGTTCAAGACCGTCGCCGATCCGTTCGCGGGCCGGATCTCGTGCTTTCGCGTCTACGCCGGCGAGGTCAAGGCCGACTCGACGCTCGTGAACCACCGTGACCACTCGAAGGAGCGCCTCGGCTCGCTGATGCTCATGCAGGGGAAGGATCACGAGCGCGCCGACGGCTTCGGCGCCGGCGACATCGGGGCCGTTGCGAAGCTGAAGGACGTGCAGACGGGGGATGTGCTGGTCGACGCCGAGCACGACCTCGAGCCGCCGGCGCTCGGCTTCCCCGAGCCGGTGATGAGCTTTGCCGTCACCGCGAAGACGAAGGGCGACGAGGACAAGGTCGCGCAGGCTCTGCGCCGCCTGCACGAGGAGGACCCGACGCTCCGGCTCCGCCGCGACCAGCGGACGGGCGAGGAGCTCCTCTCCGGCATGAGCCAGGTGCACGTCGAGGTCGCGGTCGAGCGCGCGCGCCGCCGGTTCGGCGTGGAGATGGAATTGCACCAGCCGCGCGTCCCCTACGTCGAGACGATCAAGTCGCAGGCGCGCGCGCAGGGCCGCTACAAGAAGCAGACCGGGGGCCGCGGACAGTTCGGCGACTGCCACATCGTGATCGAGCCGCTCGACGAGCACGTCGGCTACGAGTTCGTCGACAAGATCGTCGGCGGCGTGATCCCGCACGGCTTCCGCCCGGCCGTCGACAAGGGCGTCCAGGAGGCGCTGCAGCACGGCGAGCTTGCGGGCGCGCCCGTGCAGGGCGTTCGGGTGACCCTCGTCGACGGGAGCTACCACAACGTCGACTCGTCGGAGATGGCGTTCAAGATCGCCGGCTCGATCGCCTTCCGCTCGGCCTACGAGAAGGCGCAGCCGACGCTGCTCGAGCCGATCATGGAGCTCGAGGTGACCGTGCCGGACGAGTCGGTGGGCGCGATCAACGGCGACCTCAACTCGCGGCGCGGGCGGCTGCACGGGATGGAGCCGAACGGCGGCATGACGACGATCAAGGCCGAGGTGCCGATGGCCGAGGTGCTGAGCTACAACCAGGCGCTGCCGTCGCTCACCGGCGGCCGCGGCGACTACCACATGCAATTCGTCCGGTACGAGGAGGTGCCGGCGCACATCGCGCAGAAGCTGATCGAGGCGGCGAAGACCGACCGGGAGGCCGTTCCGGCCTAACTGACGCTACCCTCGCATGCGATGTCACGGGTGATGCGTTCGACCGTCGACCGTTCCTGCGCGATCTGCGAGCGCACGCTGCTGATGGGCGAGCGTGCCGTGCGGTTTCAGCCGGGTGCGGGAGGCGACTTCGTCGACGTGTGCCCGCTCTGCGCCGAGACTGCCGTCGAGTACGGCTGGGTGCGCGAGGGGGCGCCGACCACGCCCACCGTGTCGAGCAGGTCACGTCCTCGCGGGGCGGGCTGGTGGAGCGGGCTGCTCGGGACCCGTGCCAGGACGATGGAGGAGACGATCGCGTCGGAGCCGATCCTGCGACGGCTGTCCGAGCAGGAGCTCGCGATCGTCGAGGCGGCCGACCTCTTCAACGCATCCGAGTACCGCCGGACCGTCGGCGGCATCGGCAAGTCGCTCGGCGAGCCGCGCGTCTCCGTCGTCGCTCTCTCCGGGGTCAACGCGGAGGCGATCGTGACGGTCGCCTGGGACATCTCCTGGTACTCCTACCGCGTCTCGCCCGACTCAGACAATCCGGTACGGCTCGAGGGTCGAGGTCACGACCCCGGGGAGCTCGAGGAGTCGGCGACGGGCTGGAACGCGCACATGGAAGCCGACGGGCGCATCGTTCCCGACATCGCCCGCGTGTGAGCGTTCCGGCGGCCGCGCGCCGACCAGGTTCCTATAGTGAGCGCGTGATCTACTGCGTCATCCCAGCCGAGCTCGAGGCCGACCTCTTCGAGAAGATGGTCGACTACTACAAGGACAACCCCAACGTGACGGTGATCGTCGACCGTCGCGAGGGGCCCGACCGGCGCGCGGGGCAGGACGACGCGGAGTTCAAGGAGCGGCGGGAGACGAGAGATCGGCGCCGCGCACGCCTGCCGGGGACGTTCCCGGACACGGACCCGCCCGACTCCTGAACGGTTCTCGCCGCGAAGCGGCGAAACCAGGTTCAGCTCCGTCGGTACCCCGGCGGTGCGCTCCCGCTTCCCCCTACGATGACGGGCATGGCGACCGCGACGTTCGAATCGTTCAATCCGTCGACCGGCGAGGCGATCCGGTCGTTCCCCCGCTCGACGGCCGAGGACGTCGACCGTGCCGTCGACACGGCGCGCGCGGCCTGGGAGGAATGGCGTCTCGTGCCGGCGCCCGAGCGCGGCAACATCCTCTTCCGCTTCGCGCAGCTCCTCGAGCAGCGCAAGCCCGAGCTGTCCGAGCTGATGACCCGCGAGATGGGCAAGGTGAAGACGGAGGCCGGCGGCGACGTCCAGGAAGCGATCGACATGAGCTACTACATGGGCGGCGAGGGCCGGCGGCTCTTCGGCCAGACGACGCCGTCGGAGCTGCGCGACAAGTTCATGATGAGCGTGCGCATGCCCGTGGGCGTCGTGGGCGCGATCACGCCGTGGAACTTCCCGATCGCGATCCCGGCGTGGAAGCTGACGCCGGCGCTCGTCTGCGGCAACACGGTCGTGCTGAAGCCGGCCGAGGACACGCCGCTGCTCGCGCAGCGCTTCGTCGAGCTGCTGCACGAGGCGGGGCTGCCGGAAGGCGTCGTGCAGATCGTGCACGGGTTCGGTGAAGAAGCCGGTGAGGCGCTCGTCCGCCACCCCGACGTGCCGGTGATCACATTCACCGGCTCACGCGAGACCGGCGTGCTCGTGACGAAGGGAGCGGCCGACGAGCTGAAGCACGTGCACCTCGAGCTCGGCGGCAAGAACGGGATCATCGTGATGGACGATGCCGACCTCGACCTCGCGGTCGTCGGGATCGTGTGGTCCGCGTTCGGCACGGCCGGTCAGCGCTGCACCGCGGCATCGCGCGTGATCGTGCAC
>JBOGZX010000030.1:0-4630 GCA_050697615.1 Gaiellaceae bacterium | reverse complement strand
AGTTAGCGCTGCGGGCGCTCGAGCGTAAGGAGTTCGTGCGCCGCGACCGGCGCTCGTCGGTCGAGGGCGAGGAGCAGTACGCCTTTCGGCACGTTCTCGTGCGCGACCTCGCCTACGAGCAGATTCCGAGAACGGCCCGCGCCCAAGGGCATCAGCGCGTCGCGCGGTGGATCGAGGAGCGGGTGCGCGCAGAGGACGCCGCCGAGCTTCTTGCGCATCATTACGTCAGCGCTCTTTCGTTCGCGCAAGCTGTCGGGCTCGACGTCGCGGAGCTCACCGCCCGCGCCCGCACTGCACTGCGCGAAGCGGGTCGGCGGGCGGTCGCTCTCAACGCCTTCGCGAATGCAAGTCGTTTCTACGAAGAGGCGCTGGCGCTGACGCCAGAAGGCAGCGGCGAGTGGCCGCGTCTCGTGCTCGAACATGCCGAGGCGACGACCTACGTCGACCTGTCTGGCGACCGGTTCCTCGTTCATGCCCGAGACGCACTCGCTGCCGGCGACGTGCAGGACGCAGCGCGGGCCGAGATGGTCCTCGGCGAGTACCGCTGGCTCCGTGGCGACCCCGACGGCGCGCAGATCCATTTCATTGCAGCGGAAGAGTTGGCCGCCAGGGTCGCGAACGGCGGCGCGCGCCTCCGCGTGCTGGCAAACATTGCTCGGTTCGCGATGCTCGCAGACGAGTATGAGCGAGCGGCCACGATTGGTCGGCAAGCGATGACGCTCGCCGACCAGCTCGGCCGCACTGACATGCGCGCGCACGCATTGAACAGCGTCGGCGTTGCGCGGGTCTCGATGGGTGACCTCGAAGGGTTGAAGGACATCGAGGCCAGCCTCGAGCTCGCCCGCCACGTCGGCGGCCCCGAATACCTCCGGGCGGCCGGGAACCTCGCCTCGGTTCTCGTGTCGCTGGGGCAGCTTCGCCGCGCAGCGGACCTCCACGGCGAAGCTCTCGGCATCGCGAAGGAGATCGGCTACGAGGAGCCGACTCGGTGGCTCTCGACGGAGACCGCGATCGACCACGAGATCGCCGGCGACTGGGAACAGGCGCGAACCAGCGTCGAGGAGCTCATCCCGGGATACGCTGAGTCCCCGTTCTGGATCGAGCCACAGACGCGCATCTGCCGCGCCCGGATGCTGCTCGCCCACGGCGATGTCGTCGGGGCGATCGGAGACGCAGAGCGCGCGGTTGAGCTCGCTATCGCGGGCGGCGGCTTCCAAAGCCTGTGCGATCCGCTCTCGTTCCGCGCGCGCCTTCATGCGGAACTCGGCGAGCTGCATGCGGCCGAATCCCTTCTCGCGAAACTGATCGACGCCTGGACGAAGACGCGGTCGTCATACATCTCCCCGTGGGTCCTCGAGGCGTGGTACGCCGCCTGGCGCACACGCGATGAAGATCGGCTCGACGCCGCCATCAGCGCCATGCCGCCGAACCCATGGCTCTCCGTGGCCGCGGCGATGGTGAAGCGCGACTTTGCGGCAGCCGTGAGCGCTCTCGACGAGCTCGGCGCCGCCTCGCCCGCCGCCCTCACAGGCCTCTGGGCGGCCGAGTGGTATTTCGAGCACGGCAACCAGCCGGAAGCGGGCAAATATCTGGAGCAGTCGCTTTCGTTCTGGCGATCCGTCGGCGCGTCGCGGTATCTGCGGCGCGGCGAGGCGCTCCTCGCAGCAGCGTCATAGCACCGACACCGACCAACGCGACGCAGTGGTTCGGCCCCCTCGGGCGGCAAGCCGATCACCGACGACGTCGTCGAGGCGCTCGCTGCGAAGGCCGAAGACGGCGTACGACGTCGACGAGACCCTGCGCCGCGGCAGGGCCTGGAGGGCTGACGCGGACTCGTTGCCATCCTCGGTCGACTCTCGTAATGAAGGGGTCCTCGGTTCGAGTCCGAGCGTCCGCTTCAGCCGTGGAGCCCAGAGGGAGTCTGCGGGCAGGAATCGCCGGGCGGCTGCCCCGATCCAACAACTGGGTATCCGGCTAACGCGGCGGCGAAGAGCCGATCGTCAGCCCAGGTACGCGTCGATCAGGACCCGATCGTCCTGCCCGATCGCGGAGGCGTGCTCCTCGAGCGTCACCTCGCCGCCCGCGAGCACGTAGACGCGGTCGCACATGCGGAGCGCCACGTCGACCCGCTGCTCGACGAGCAGGATCGACCGACCCTGGTCGCGCAGCGTCATCAATGCAGCCACGACCTCGTCGATCGCGATCGGCGCCAGACCGAGCGACGGCTCGTCGAGCAGCATCACCTGCGGGTCGCTCATCATCATCCGACCGATCGCCACCATCTGCTGCTGCCCGCCGCTGAGCGCCGACGCCGGCCGAAGGCGCGCCTCGTGCAGCACGGGGAACAGTGCGTAGACGCTCTCGAGGAGCTCTCGGACGCGCCCGGGCTCGCGCCGCAGGTGGAAGGCGCCGAGGATGAGGTTGTCCTCGATCGCCTGGTCGAGAAACAGCCTGCGGCCCTCCGGGACGAGTCCCGCGCGGCCGCGTCCCATCTTCCTTGCGGGCAGCCGCGACACGTCCTCGCCGGCCACGCGGATCGCGCCGCCGCGGTGTTTGACGAGCCCCATCACCGACCGCAGGATCGTCGTCTTGCCTGCCCCGTTCGGACCGAGCAGCGCGACCGCCTCTCCCTTCGCGACGTGGATGTTCACGTCGCGAACGACGTCGTACCGGCCGTAGCCGGCGTGGAGTGCGATCGTCTCGAGGGCGAACGGCTCGACGCTGCTCATTGCCCGAGGTACACCACCCGTACCTGCCGGTTCTCGCGCACCTCGTCGGCAGGGCCGGTGGCGACGACCTCGCCGGCGGCGAGCACGGTGACGTCGTCGGAGAGAGCGAACACGAATCGAGGCTGGTGCTCGATCAGGACGATGCTGACCCCCTGCGTCTTCAGCTTCGCCAGGATCGCCGCCGCGTGCTCGACCTCGGCAGGCGCGAGGCCCGCCAGCGGCTCGTCGAGGATCAGCGTGCTCGGGCCGGCCGCGCAGGCGGCCGCGAGCTGGGTAAGCTGCGCGATCCCGTGCGGCGCGTCGGCGAGCCGCGACGATCCCCACGGGCCGGCGCCGACGAGGGAGAGCGCGTCGTCGGCCCCCGTGCGGATCGTGCGCCCGTCGCGGCGACCGGAGGGCAACATCGGCCAGAACGGCGCGCGCGAGGCGAGCCGGGGGACGCGCTGGTACAGCCCGACGACGACGTTCTCGCGCACGCGCAGCTCCCGGACGAGCACGGCCGACTGGAACGTGCGGGCGACGCCCTGCTTTGCGCGCACCGTCACCCCGTCTCGCTCCACCGAGACGCCGTTGATCGTGATCGTCCCCTGCTCGGCGTGCAGACGCCCGCTGATCAGGTCGACGAGCGTGCTCTTGCCGGATCCGTTCGGGCCGATCAGGCCGTGGATCGAGCCGCGGCGGACGGTGAAGTCGACGTCGTTGAGCACACGCGGGCCTTCGCCGTAACGGAAGACGACGCCGCGGCACGCGATCGCAGGCTCCGCTGCGGTCGCGCCGTTGCCGTTCGGTACGGCGGCGACCGTGACTGGTGGTACGCCCGGGTCAGCCGCGCCCGCGCGAGCGGCCTCCTCGATTGCACCCACCTCGACCGGGACGGCGCCCCCGCCAGCCTCCGGGGCGGTCCCGGCCGGTCCGGACCGTCCGGTGCGGCGGAGAGCGCCGCGTGCGAGCGAGCGCAGCAGGCCGACAAAGCCGCTCGGAAAGACGATGATCGTGCCGACGAACAGCGCCCCGAACAGCACCTCCTGCCAGAACGGGTTGATGTTCACCTGCACCGGGAAGATCGTCACGAATGCGGCGCCGAGCACCGGTCCGACGATCGTGTTGATCCCGCCAAGGATCACCATCACGAGGATGTTCACCGAGACGGCCCAGTTGAACTGCCCCGGGGACACGATCCCCTGGAAGGCGAAGATCCAGCCGGCGCCGCCCGCGAACGCGGCCGACAGGCCGAACAACGCCACGCGTAGGAGCGACGTCCTCACGCCGGCCGCTGCCGCGAACGGCTCGGCGTCGCGGATCGCGAGCAGCACCGGGTACAGCGGCGAGCGTCTGATGCCGCGGACGAGCAGGAGCGTGATTCCGAGCCCGAGCAGGCAGCACCACATCAGCGACTGCCCCGCCCAGCCGAGCCACGAGGGAAAGCCGGGGAAGATCGGGCCGATCACGCCGCCGTAGCCGCCGGTCAGCTTCAGGTCGCTCGCGAGGACGGAGAGGACGAGCGTGAAGATGAACGTCGTGATCGCGAAATACAGCCCGCTGACGCGGAGCGACACAGCGCCGAGGGCCAGCCCGACGAGGCCCACGCCGACCACGCACACTGGCAGGATCACGAACAGGTTCCAGTGGCGGTCGTTGTACAGCAGCGCCGTCGAGTACGCGCCGAGGGCGAAGAGTCCGGCGTGCCCGAGCGAGTAGAGGCCCGCGATCCCCGCCACCATGTCCAGGCTCACGGCGAGCATCCCGAAGACGGCGGCGACGAGCACGAGGCCCTGGATGTAGAGCGTGCTGTGCGCCGCCCAGTAGGCGAAGACCCCGTAGCCGGCGAGCGCCGCGACAAGCGTCACCGGACGCCACGCGGCCGGCACGCGAGCCGCGGCGGTCACCCCGTCGCTCCGGCC
>JBOGZX010000029.1:0-8003 GCA_050697615.1 Gaiellaceae bacterium | reverse complement strand
ATCGCGCACATCATGTTCAACATCAGCTACGTCGTCGTGACGGTGCGCGCGCGGCTCGTCGGCTTCGACCGGCATCTCGAGGAGGCGGCGATGGACCTGGGCGCGAACGAGTGGGTGACGTTCTGGCGCGTGACGCTGCCGCTGATCATGCCGGGGATCGTCGCGGCGGGCCTGCTCGCGTTCGCGCTGTCGATCGACGACTTCGTGATCACGTACTTCAATGCCGGCTCGACGACGACGTTCCCGCTCTTCGTGTGGGGCGCAGCGCGCGTGGCGCTGCCGGCCCAGATCAACGTGATCGGGACGGCGATCTTCGTGATCGCGGTGGCGGGCATGCTCGCCAACATCGCCTTCCAGAGCTTCCGAACCCGAAAAGGAGCTGTGACCGCATGACACTCGACCTGCAGCGCGCCGCCCACGAGCACCTGTGGCTCCACTTCACCCGCATGGGAGCCTACGGCGGCTCCGAGATCCCGATCATCGTGCGGGGCGACGGCTGCTACCTCGAGGACGCGAACGGCAAGCGCTATCTGGACGGGCTCGCGGGCCTCTTCGCCGTGCAGATCGGCTACTCGCACGGCGAGGAGATGGGAACGGCCGCGCTCGAGCAGATGAAGGAGCTGCCCTTCTACACCAACTGGTCGTATGCGCACCCACGGGCGATCGAGCTGGCGCACGAGGTGTCGCAGCTCGCTCCCGGCGATCTCAACCGCGTCTTCTTCGTCTCCGGCGGCTCCGAGGCGGTCGAGTCGGCGTGGAAGCTCGCGCGCTCGTACCATTCCGCACGCGGCGAGCGCCGCTGGAAGGTCGTTTCGCGCCGCACCGCCTACCACGGCACGACCCTCGGCGCGCTCTCGATCAACGGCATCGCCGGCCTCAAGAACGAGTACGAGCCGCTCGTGCCCGGCACCCTGCACGTCCGGAACACGAACCGCTACCACCGGCCGGTCGAAGAGACGGAGCAGGAGTTCACGGCGTTCCTGCTCGACGACCTCGAGCAGGCGATCCGCGCTGCCGGTCCGGCGACGGTGGCGATGGTGATCATGGAGCCGGTGCAGAACTCGGGCGGCTCGTTCACGCCGCCGGCCGGCTACTTCCAGGGCGTTCGCGAGATCTGCGACCGCTACGGCATCCTGCTCTGCGCCGACGAGGTGATCACGGCTTTCGGCCGGCTCGGCGCATGGTTTGCGTCGGATCTGTACGACATCCGGCCCGACCTGGTGACGTGCGCCAAGGGGCTCTCGTCCGCGTACGCGTCGATCGGTGCGGTCGTCGCGAACGACAGGGTGTTCGAGCCGTTCCTCGACGAGGCTGCCATGTACACGCACGGGATCACGTTCGGCGGGCATCCGGTGCAGTGCGCGGTCGCCCTGAAGAACATCGAGATCATGAAGCGCGAGCGTGTGATCGAGAACGTGCGCGAGAACGAGAGCCACTTCCGAGAGACGCTCGAAGGGCTGCTCGACCTCGACATCGTCGGCGACGTGCGCGGAACGGGCTACTTCTACGCGCTCGAGCTCGTCAAGGACAAGGAGACGCGCGAGGGCTTCACGGACGCCGAGTGCGAGACGCTGCTCCGCGGCTTCCTCTCGCCGCAGCTCTTCGAGCGGGGCCTGATCTGCCGCGCCGACGACCGCGGCGATCCCGTGATCCAGATCTCCCCGCCGCTCGTCGCGGGCACCGCGGAGATCGACTCGATCGCCGGCATCCTCGGCGACGTGCTCGTCGAGGCGCAGGACCGCATCTACGCCACCCGATGAGGGGTCTCGTCGTCGGCACCGGCGGCGTCGGCGCCGCGATCGCGCCGATCGCCGCCCGCAGGGGCTTCTTCGAGCGCATGGTCTTCGCGGATCTCGACGCATCGCGCCCGCGCGCCCTCGTCGAGCGGTTCGGCGACGACCGGCTCGGCGCCGCCGAGCTCGACGCGTCGGACGAGGACGCGATCGTCGCGCTCGCGCGCGCGGAGCGGATCGACGCGGTCGTCAACGCCACCGACCCGCGCTTCAACCCGCCGATCTTCGCGGCCGCGTTCGAGGCGGGCTGTACGTATCTCGACATGGCGATGACGCTGTCGAAGCCGGGAGGCGAGAAGCTCGGCGACGCGCAGTTCGCGCAGGAGGAGCGCTGGCGCGAGCGGGAGCTGCTGGCGCTCGTCGGCATCGGTGTCGAGCCCGGGCTGTCGGACGTGTTTGCCCGGTACGCGGCCGACCGTCTCTTCTCCGAGATCGACGAGGTCGGAGTCCGCGATGGTGCCGATCTCGTCGTCGACGGCTACGAATTCGCGCCCACGTTCTCGATCTGGACGACGATCGAGGAGTGCCTCAACCCGCCGGTGATCTGGGAGCGCGGGCGCGGCTGGTACACGACCGAGCCGTTCTCCGAGCCCGAGACGTTCGTCTTCCCGGAGGGGATCGGCCCGCTCGAGTGCGTCAACGTCGAGCACGAGGAGGTGCTGCTCGTGCCGCGCTTCGTCGACTGCAACCGCGTCACGTTCAAGTACGGCCTCGGCGAGGAGTTCATCGACGTGCTGAAGACGCTCCACAAGCTGGGTCTCGACTCGACCGAGCCCGTGCGCGTACGCGGAGTCGAGGTCGCACCGCGTGACATGGTCGCCGCGGCACTCCCGGATCCCGCGACGCTCGGCGACCGGATGCGCGGCCGGACGTGCGCCGGCACCTACGTGACGGGCGTCGGGAAGAAGGGGGAAGCGCGGGCGACGTACCTCTACCACGTGGTCGACAACGAGGAGTCGATGCGACGCGACGGCGCGCAGGCGGTCGTGTGGCAGACGGCGCTCAATCCCGTGGTCGCGCTCGAGCTGCTCGCCGAGGGTGTCTGGAAGGGCACGGGCGTGCTGGGGCCGGAGGCGTTCGACGCGGTGCCGTTCCTCGACCTGCTCGCAGAGCACGGGGCCCCGCACGGCGTCGACGAACGCACTGCGCCGGACTGAGCCTGGATCCACCGCCCTGCGGGCGGCGCGCCCGCCTGGGCTTCGACAGGGCCGCGTCGCCACACCGCCACATCCTGACGGCCCGCCGAACGCCCCGGTCACGCATCTCGGTGGATCCAGGCTGAGGCTGCGTCGAGAGCTACTCGGGCTCGCCGATCTTCGGCACGCAGGCGACCGCGAGGACGAACCAGATCACGACCAGGGCGAGCATCGCGACCTCCGAGAGCGCCACCATCACGGCAGGGCCGTCCGCCGCGATCGACGTCCCGAGGATGACGAGGCTGCAGAGCACCGCGACGGTCGCGACGAACAGCGCGACCCTCGGCCGGTTCCGGCCCGGCTTTTCACCGTGCAGTCCCCGCGCGAACGAGGCTGCGTCGATCTTCCGGAGGCGGCGCTCGGCGAGGGCGAGACGGAGGCGCCGGTTGTAGTTGCGGTGCGAGACGACCTCACGCTCGATCGACCTCGTCAGCGACGAGAGGTAGATCCGGGTGAACTCGGCGTGGCCCGAGGGTCGCCTGCGGGTCGGCCAGGTCATCTGACCGGCCGTGTTCGCGGGTCGCGACGAATGCCCTGCGCGCGCTCGTGCACCGGGCGGGGCAAACCCGGGCTCAGGCGGAGACGCCCTGCTCGTGGAGGTAGTGCCCGCGCGCCGACGAGAGAATGCGGTCGCAGGCCTCCGGCATGTTCGCGGTCACCCACATCAGGACGCGCTGGGCGATCGGCAGGCGCTCGTCGCGGAAGCGGTTCCCGACGACGTAGTAGACGTCGCCGGCCTTTGCCCGTCCGAGGACCTCGTCGAGCGCGAGCCGCACCGCCCGCGAGAGCCCCTCCGCGTCGTGCGCGGGCAGGACGTGGGAGTGCACGCGACAGATGTCCGGCAGTGGCCCGGCCTGCGCTTCGCGGTCGAAGACGTCCAGGCGGTAGCCGCAGAGCAGCGAGAAGCGCCGTGAGCGCGCCATCGCGTTCCACAGCTCCTCGAACGCGGCCGCCGCAGCATGCTGATCGCCCGCGGCGAGCGCGTCGACGATCTCGCCGAAGACGCGGACGCGCCGCCCCGGCCTCAGGGCCGCCGCCCGGTCCAACAGCGCTGCGACCACCCGTTCGAACGCCTCCGGCGCCGGCATCGCCCCGTCCATGATCTCGGCGCGGGTCGCGTGCGCGTCGGCCACCACCAGCAAGCGGTCGTGCTCGAGGCGCTCGGGGTCCCACCCGCTGTCAGCCAGCCTGCTGCTGAAGGCGTCCGCGTGCTCGGCCCGTGCGATCAGGAGCGCCGGCTCCCCCGCCGCGAAGCCCGCGGCGAGGAACGAGGCGACCGTCTCGCCGAGGTCGTCGAGGTCCCGGTAGATCTCGACCGCGTGCCCGCACGTCGCCGCCGAACCGCGTAGGAAGTCGTCCCAGACTCTTCCCATCGCCGACCCAGTCTAGGAGATCGAGCGGCTGCCTGAAGATCAACCGAAGTGCGGCCGGAGCCGCCGCGCAGTTTCCAGCAGATGTTCCGGCAGAACCTTCACGTCCCCGAGGACGGGCATGAAGCTCGTGTCGCCGTTCCAGCGCGGGACGACATGGAGGTGCACGTGCTGCTCGATGCCGGCCCCCGCCACCCGTCCGAGGTTCCAGCCGAGGTTGAAGCCCTGGGCGCCGTACTCGTCGCGCAGCGCGTCGATCCCGTGCTCCGCGAGCCGGTGCACCTCGAGCGCCTCGCGGTCGTCGAGCCCACCGAAGGCTCCGAGGTGGCGCTTCGGCGCGACCAGCAGATGGCCGGAGGAGTACGGGAACTTGTTGAGCACGACGAACGCGTGCTCCGCCTCGTGGATCAGAAGCTCGGGCTCGGGGTCGCAGAAGATGCAGCGGTCGAGCTCGTCGGCGTGCTCGACGTAGGCGAGGCGCCACGGCGCCCAGAGCGGGCGCGGACTCACCACCACCGCTTGTAGCGGAAGTACCAGATCATCGCGACCACCGACGTCAGCATGAGGCCGCAGATGACCCAGAAGCCGGCGCTCGTGTTCTCACCGGGGAAGTGCACGTTCATCCCGAAGACGCCGGTGATCACGAACAGAGGCAACATGATCGTCGAGATGATCGTCAGGATCTTCAGCACGTCGTTCTGGCGGTGGGAGATCACCGACTCGTTGGTGTCCTCCAGCGCCTCGATGATCTCCTTGTAGTTGTCGAGGATGTCCCAGATGCGCTCGGCAGCGTCGACGATGTCGTCGAAGTACAGGTCGAGCTCCTCGGGCAGGAAGCGCTCGACGTGGCGCTCCAGCAGCCTCAGAGTCGAGCGCTCGGGCTTGATGATCTTCCGGTAGCTGATGATCTCCTGCTTGACGTTCGAGATGTCTCGCACGACGGCCTCGGACCGTCCCTCGAACACGTCGTCCTCGAGCGAGTCGAGCTTGTACCCGATCTTGTCGAGGATCGGGAAGCAGTAGTCGAAGAGGTCGTCGAGCACCTCGTAGAGCAGCCGGCCCGAGCCCTTCGACAGCAGCTGCTCGCGAAATGCCTCGTCGTCCTCGCAACGGCGGAAGAGGCGCGTCACGGGCAGCAACTCGACGCCCGGCAGCGTCACGAGATAGTCCGGGCCGACGAAGATGTCGAGCTCGGCGGCGTTCAGCCGCTGGATCGAGCGGTCGTAGACCGGAAAGTGGAGGACGCCGAAGAGGTAGCCCTCGTCCGCGTAGTCGTCGACCTTCGGCCGCTGGCGCTTGGACATGACGTCCTCGACATCGAGCGGATGCCAGTCGAAGCGGTCGGCGAGCTCCTGCGCGCGCTCGAGCGACGGACTGTCGAGGTGGATCCAGGTGAGGCCGGCGGCGCTGAGCTCAGCGGGACGTACAGGAGCCGCCGCGACGGCAATGCCGATGTCGCGGGTGCGCGAGCGCCGGATGCGAGGCAGGCTCGGCATCGGTACTGAGTGGATCCTCGAGGACAGGGATCAGCGGCATGTTCGCCATTCTACCCGGGTTTCCCGCCGGTCAGTCCGCGCCGGCGAGCGTGAGCACGGGCGGACCGGTGTCGGCCTCGGCGCGCGGGATGCGGCGATGCTCCGGCGGCACGAGCCGCTCGAGCGCAAGCGAGCCGATGGCCGCCGCGAGACAGACGAGCGCCGCCGCAGGCCAGAGCGCGTACGGCGCCGCGGCGAGCAGGAAACCGCCGGCCGAAGGCCCGACGGTGCCGGCAAGCCCCCACGAGAGCGAGTGCACAGCGAAGTAGCGGCCGCGCAGGTGGCCCGGTGCGATGTCCGCGACGAGCGCCTGGTGTGCAGGTCCGTGGAAGCACTCGCCGATTCCGAAGACGCCGACGGCGACCGCGACGATCACGAACGCCGTCGTCGCGTCGAACCAGTAGACGCCTCCGTCGACGAGCAGCCACGCGACGATCCAGAGCGTCGGCATCAACGCGAGCGCGCGCATGCGCCGCCGTCCTTCGATCAGATGCGACACGGGCAGCTGCACGATCACGATCAGCCCGGTGTTGACGGCGAACGCGACGCCGACCTCGCCGAGGCTGATCCCCGCGTGGTCGTGCGCGAACGCGGGCACGAGGTTGAACAGCGAGTAGCCCGCGGTGACGAACAGGAAGTTCAGCGTCCAGAGACCGACGAACAGGCGGTCGCGCAGCACGGCGCGGTACGTCGCAGGCTCGTTCGAACGCTCCTCCTCGGCGACGCCCGGATCGTGCACCGCGAAGAGCACGCCGACGTACGCGAGGAATGTCGCCGAGTCGACGAGGAAGAGGATCGTGAACGAGCGCGCGTCGTGACTGTGCGCGATCAGTCCGCCGGAGAGACCGCCGAGGCCGATGCCGAGGTTCATCGTCACGCGCTGCTGCGCGTACGCGCCGTGCCTTCGGTCGGCGGGCGTGAGGCGCGCGATCAGCGTCGACTGGCTCGGCCAGAAGCCCGCGCTGCCCGAACCTTCGAGCGCGATCAGCGCGAACGCCTGCCACGGATGGTGGACGAGCGGAAAGAGACCGAAGCCGATCGCCTGCATGACGAGCCCGGCGCCGAGAACCGGGCGCGGCCCGAGACGGTCGACGAGCGGGCCGGAGAGCAGCCCCGCGCAGAGCTGCGCCGCGGCGGAGGTCGCGAGCACGAGCCCCGCGACACCGAGCCCGAAATGGCGGACGTCGTGCAGGTAGATGACGAGGAACGGCAGCACGATGCCGTTCCCGAACGAGTTCATGACGCCGCCCAGCTGCAACAGCCAGACCTCGCGCGGCAGGCGCGGATCGATGCGGCGCCACCAGGCCATCATGCGAACGAGGCTAGCTGCCGAGTCCGGCTACAGCGTGTGTGCCAACGCGCTCAGCGTGGACGCCTGCGCGCTCGTGAGCCAGCCCGCACTCGCGAGGCCGGCGACGACCTGCGTGTAGGCCCTCACGAACGCCGCCTTCCGGGCGGGCTGCAGCCGTGGAGCGATCGCGTTGATTGCCGAGCAGGCATCGCCTGCGAGCACATCGACGAGTCGCCGCTGCAAAGGCCCGAGCCGCGCATAGCGGGACGAGCCCTGCACGAAGCGGGTCGTGAGCGTGCAGAGATCGTGGGGCGTCGCGGTGACGGTGAAGCTCGTCGTTGCCGGAGCGGAGCTGTTCCCCGCACCGTCGGTTGCGACAAGGCCGGGCTGCGGCAGGGTCGTCGTTCCCGGCCCGAACGTCCAGGCCGGCGCGTCGATCCCAAACGAGAGGCACGGGTCGACGGCAACGCCGCTCCCGGGAGCGGGGTCCGTCGCCGCGCAGGTGATGTCGACCGTGTCGAGTAGGCCGTACGCTCCGTTGTTCCCGACGAACGCGATCGTCGGTGGTGTCGTGTCGAGCGCCGTCGGTCCGACCTGCTCGAGGTTCGCCTGGAAGGACTGCCCGATGTCCGTCTGCCAGTCGACCGGCGTTCCGACCGAGTAGCCGAACGTGCCACCGAGGACGGGATCGTCGATCGACACGCTCGTGCCCGCTCCGGCGGTCGCGAACGTGTCGGCTGGGGCGGCTTCGAAGAAGATGCTCGGCTTGAAGGCGAACGCGCCGCCGGGGTTCGGGATCGAGATCTGCAGCGAAAGCG
>JBOGZX010000028.1:0-2320 GCA_050697615.1 Gaiellaceae bacterium | reverse complement strand
CTAGTCCTCCGACCAGAGAAAAACATACATGCCGCGGCGGTAGTCTTCGCGCTGGCCGCGCACGACATGTCCGGACCCCGCCACGAGTACTACCGCGTCGCCGTCGACGAGGTGCGCGCGGCGCCGGTCGTCGGAACGGGAGCCGGAACCTGGGATCGCTGGTGGCTCGAGCGGCGGCCCACGCCGAACTCGGCGCAGGACGCCCATTCCGTGTATCTCGAGACGCTCGGCGAGGAGGGGCTCGTGGGGCTCGTCCTCCTGCTCGCGCTGCTCGCCACGCCGCTCGTCGGGCGCCCCCGAGACCGGCTCGCCACGGCGGCATATGCGGCGTTCCTGATCCATGCCGCAGTCGACTGGGATCGAGAGATGCCGGCGCTCTGGCTGGCCGGGCTCTTCGTCGGCATCGCGCTGCTCCCGGAAGAGCGCCTCGCGCTCCGAGGGAGGCGGCAGGCCGCGGTGGTCGCCGCGGCCGCGGCGCTGGGGGCCGCCGGCGTCGTGTCGGGGATCGCTCAGCTCTCCCTCGCCCGGGCCTCGGACGAGGCCCGCACGGGAGACTACGCAAGCGCCGAGCGGCTCGCCCGACACGCGGCAAGCTTCGAGCCGTGGTCGTCGCGGCCGCTGGAGGTGCTCGGGGAGACCCAGCTTGCTGCCGGCGCAGACGCCGCGGCACGAAGCACCTTGCGCCGCGCCGTCGCGAAGGACCCGACCCGCTGGCGGCTCTGGAACGACCTGACCAAGGCGGGTGCCGGGGGCCGAGCGGGTCGCGAGGCGAGACGCCTCAACCCGCTCGGCCCCTGACCGAGCTACGAGATGCGCAGGCTGACGAGGCGCCGCGTCGAGACACCGGCGAGGACACTGTCCCCCGCCTTCCTCGCACGCACGAACATCGTCAACAGGTAGCCCTTCTTCAGCGGCAGGCGGGCGGTCGGCTGAAGCGTGATCGTCGCCCAGCCCTCCTGGTTGGTCTGCACCTCGGCCGGCTGCTGGATGCGGGCGAACGGAATCGCGGTGACGTACACGAGCGCGTCGCGCACGACGAAGCCCGTGCTCGCCTCGGAGACGTGCACCTGCATCTGCACGGGCTGCCGCGAGGCGATCGTCGGCGGCGTGAACTTCAGGTCGTCGACGACCAGACGATACGGCAGCGACAGCGAAGCCACGGGAACCGAGGTCTTGCCGTTCGGCAGCTTGACCTGGCCCGCGGGTCCGGCGGGCACCTTCGCGGTGACCACCGCGGTCTGCAGAGAGTTCGCATGGGTGGCGCCGTCGGCGTTCGACGCGGCCACGACCGCGCGGAGCGTCTTGCCGATGTCGTCGGACTGCGCCGTGTAGGTGTTCTTGGTCGCTCCGGAGACAAAGCCGCAGTTTGCGCCCTTGGCATCGCAGCGCTGCCACTGGTACGTGTAGGCGATCTTCGACGAGCTCGTCCAGTCGCCGTTCGAGGTGGTCAGCGTGCTCCCCTCCTGCGCCGTCCCGGAAATCGTCGGCGTTCCCGTGTTCTGCGGCGCGTACTGCGCAGTCGATGCGTTGCCGGAAGCGGCGCTGCCGATGGTCGCGAACAGCGCAACGATTGCGATCAGCAGTGCAGTGACACCGGCGGCGCCCATAAAGCGTCGATTGAGCGTCATGCAAACTCCTCTCGGATTCTCATTCGTCTCAGGATTGTGTTCTTTCTCCTTTGACGAACCTTTGCCGTGGCCTGCGGCGACCGAAACGGTCTCTAACAGAAAACTTACGGCGTCGGTTTACAAATACCTTACCGGTGCATCGACATCAGTGAATTCGGTGTCTCTATATTTCGAGTCGTATTTCGCCGGGACACCGATGATTTCTCGCCGCGTGTCCGGTCTTCTCCTCGATGGGCGACCCGGCACCGGCGGCAATCGAGTTCGCCGTCGCGGGCCCGCTCGCCCGCGACGACCTGCCCGGGCTCTGTGCACGCGTCTGTGCCTTGCTCGGGCAGGGCGAGGCGGCCGTCGCCTTCTGCGACGTGCAGGGCGTCGAGGCCGATGCGGTGACGGTCGACGCGCTGGCACGGCTCCAGGTCGCCGCACGGCGGAACCGCTGCCGGATACGCCTGCGTCACGGCTCCGACGAGCTTCTCGAGCTCGTCGCCTGGATGGGGCTCGACGACGTTCTGCCGGAGTGACTAGTGACGTGACCGGCAACCTTCGCCGGGTCCCTGGCTCGCGATCACACTGCGCGCTGCCGCGTCCTCGGTCGTGTCCATAGGCAGGCTATGGCCACTCCCTGCGTCCTTGCATCGCTTGGTGCTCACGACCCAGGAACCGGGCAACGTTACCGGCCACATCACTAGCCG
>JBOGZX010000027.1:0-7797 GCA_050697615.1 Gaiellaceae bacterium | reverse complement strand
GAGCTGGTCGGGATGATGGTGGGCGACATGACCGTCGACTACGACCCGGTCATGACGAGGCGCCGCCGTGGTAAAGGCCCGATCCGCGGGCAGTCGAGCATCAACCGGCGCGACGGGAAGGTCGTCGAGATCGAGTGGGTGACCGTGCCTACCGAGGTTGCGGGCCTGCCCAACATGGTCAGCGTCTGCTGGCGCGCCCGCTAACCTGGAGCGAATGGCGACGATCTCGTTCGCGCGCGGCGTGCCTGCGCCTGAGTGTCTGGCGGTCGACGACCTCGCCGACTGCGCGCGTACCGCGCTCGAGCGTGACGGGCGGACGATTCTCTCCTACGGCCCGTCTCCCGGCTACGCGCCGCTCCGGCAGTGGATCGCCGGGCGTCACGGCGTCGACGTCTCGCGGGTCTTCGTCACGAACGGCTCGCTGCAGGGCTTCGTCTTTCTGGCCCAGCGGCTCGCCCCGGGCAAGCGCGTCCTCGTCGAGCGGCCGACCTATGACCGGCCGCTCAAGATCCTGCGGGAGCTGGGCGCCGAGGCGGTCGCGCTGCACTGCGACGACGAGGGGCTCGATCCCGACGCGCTGGCCGACGCTCTGCGAGCCGGCGAGCCGCCGGCCTTCCTGTATCTGATTCCGACGTTCCAGAACCCGAGCGGCCGCACGCTGGGCGAGGAGCGGCGGCGGGCGATCGTCGAGCTCGCGCGAGAGCACGACCTGCTCGTGCTCGAGGACGACCCGTACGGGCTCGTGCGCTTCGAGGGTGAGCCGCTCCCGTCCTTGCTCGAGCTCTCCGACGGGGAGGTCGTGTACAGCTCGTCGTTTTCGAAAACGATCGCACCGGGGCTGCGGGTCGGCTGGTTCGTGCTGCCCGAGCAGCTCGCGCGCGAGGTCGAGGCGACCGCCACGTCGACCTACATCACGCCCGTCCTGCTCGGGCAGGCGACGGTGCACGAGTTCGTGAGCCGGGGGTTCTTCGAGCCGAACATCGAGCGCGTCGGAGGCCTTCTGCGCGTGCGCCGCGACGCGATGCTGGACGCGCTCGACCGTGAGCTGCCGGGCGTCTCGGCGACGCGGCCGGAGGGCGGTTACTTCCTCTGGCTCGAGCTCGACGGGGTCGACGCGGGCCCCCTGCTCGCCCGGGCCGAGCAGGCGGGGGTGACGTTCGTGAAGGGGATCGACTTCGGCGGCGGTGCGGACTCGCTGAGGCTCGCCTACAGCTTCGTCTCGCCCGGCGAGATCGCCGAAGGCGTCTCGCGGCTCGCCTCGGCGCTGCCCGTCGGCGTCTGAGCCGGGCCGCCGGGCGCGGGAGTCACCGTTTCGTGTTGCGCGCGGAGCGGTGCCGGTGGAGTTGCGAGAGCAGCACGCCCAGCACGAGGCCGGCGCCGAGCGAGAGCAGGATCACCCAGATCAGCGAGACCCTCGTCGAGACGAAGACGAAGCTGACATGGACGCGCCGTGTGTTCAGGACGATGAAGAGCACCGCGTAGACGGCGACGAACCCGATCACGAGCAGTCGCGCCCAGAGCAGCGGCTGGAAGCTCCGGCGGCCCTCTTCGAGGCCGCGGCGGAGCCGGCGCGGGCGGCGTTCGGGGTTCACGAAGGGCGACTCTACGCGACGGCGACGGCGGCGACCGAGGCGAGCGGCACGAGGCGCGGCTGACGGGGCGGCTGCAGCGTGCGCGCAGCCGCCCGGAACGTGGGACAGGGACGCTCCGGTGTCATCGCGCAGAGCGCGTGCAGACGGAAGTAGCAATCGTCACAGGACGGAGCGGTCTGTCGTGTCATCGGGGTGTCCTTCCGGGATCTCGATCTGCCTGGGGAGTGGATCCGAGCGGGGCGCATGCTACGGCTCGGATCAGCTCCAAAAAAGGCTTGCCTGAACGGAAAACGTGCACTTTCCGGCAACTTCGCACCCGCCGAAATCGACCGTTTTCTACGTCTTCGGGCCGAGTGTCGCCAGCGCGTGCAACGCCTGTGGGAAACTCTCCACAGGGATGATCCGGAGACCGTCCGCCTCCTTGCGGGCGTCGTGTGCGTTCTCCCCAGCCGGTACCAGGAAGGCGTCCACACCCGCCTCGCGCGCGCCGATCGTCTTCTGCTTGATTCCCCCGATCGGGCCGACGGAGCCGTCCGCGAAGATCTCGCCGGTCGCGGCGATCTTGTGCCCGTGGACGACGTCCCGGCCGAGCTCTTCCATCACCTCGAGCGCGAACGCGAGCCCGGCCGACGGGCCGCCGATGTTGCCGGTGTCGATCCGAACCGGGAAGGGGAGGTGGATGTCGAGCGCCGTCTCCAGCAGGATGCCGACGACGGCTCTGCGCGGCGGCTGGTCGGACGCGACCGTCTTGATCGGCACGACCAGCGTCTTCTTGTTCCGGCGCACCGTGAAATCGACGATCGCCCCGATCTTCTGCTTCAGCATCGCCTTCGAGATCTCGAGAGGGTTGCGGACGCGCCTGCCGTCGACGGCGGTGATCGTGTCGTCCGGGTCGAGCTTGCCCACGGCGGGCAGGCCGGGCTCGACCGCGTCGACGAGCCCGCCGATCGGCTGCAGGACGACCTTCTTGCCCGCCGCCCGGAGCGCGACCGCGGCCGCGATCTGCTGCGACCGCTGCATGTCCTGGAGGTCGATCCGCTGTCGCTGGGCGTCGCCGACGCCGGGCGGGTTGACTGCGCTCGCCGGATAGATGTCGGCGCCCTTGTGGAGTCCGCCGAAGAGCCGCTCGAGGAGCGTTGCCTTGCGCACCACGACGTCGACGAAGTAGACGCCGCCCCGGGTGGGGTTCTTGCTGCCCGGGAACTCCACGAGCGGCGCCACCGGGTGCGCGCGGTCGGGCAGGAAGATGTAGTCGTTCGAGGGGGCGAGGAACAGCACGACGGCGACCACGAGCAGGGCCAGTCCGGCGGCCACGAGCCGCCCGGGTCTCAGCAGATGCCGTCTCAAAGCAGCGATCGGGAGCCGCCGCCGTCGACCTGAATCGTCGTGCCGGACACGTACGACGCACGGTCGGAGGCGAGGAAGCAGACGATGTCGCCGAACTCACGCGGCGTTCCGAGCCGCCCGAGCGGGATCTGCGCCAGCTCCGTCGCGGGCGGGCCGTCCTCGCCGTACAGCTCGCTCATACGCGGCGTGTCGATGCGCCCCGGGGCGAGGCAGTTGACGGTGATCCCGCGGGAGCCGAGCTCCCGCGAGAGCGTCTTCGCCCAGCCGGTGAGCCCGGGCCGGATCGTGTTCGAGAGGGCGAGATGCGCCGTCGGCTCCTTCACCGCCCCCGAGGTGATGCAGACGATGCGCCCCGCGGGGCTGCGCTCGAGGTGGGGCAGGCAGGCCCGCACGAGGCGCACGGCCGGCAAGAGCAGCAGCTCGAACGCGCTCTCGAGCTCGTCGTCGGAGATCTCAGACGCGAGCGACGCCGGCGGGCCGCCGGAGTTCCAGACGACGATGTCGATGCCGCCGAATGCCTGCACGGTGCGTTCGACGAGCCGTTCCAGGTCGGCGGCGTTCGTCACGTCACCACGTACGGCAAGCGCGCCGATCCGGTTCGCCTGCAGCTCGAGCTCGTCGCGGCGCCGCGCGAACATGGCGACATTCGCGCCCTCCTCCGAGAGCGCCTCCGCGGAGGCGAGGCCGAGCCCGGACGTCGCTCCGCAAACGATCGCCGTCCTGCCGCGCAGACCGAGATCCATGTGGCGCGGAAGGTACCGCGTGCGTGCTGCGCTCGGCCCGAAGAGGTGTCGGACCGGGTCCGCTGCTCACGCAGGGCGTGTCTGACGCCGGAGGCGTCAGACACTCGGGACGCTGCCCGGCGAGAGTGTTGTGCGCTACGTCGTGAGGACGCCCACGACCTCGCGGACCGCGTCGGCGGACTTGCCGAGCGCCTGCCGTTCTGCGTCGTCCAGGTCGACCTCGAGGATCTGCTCGACGCCCTTCGCGCCGAGCTTCACCGGCACGCCCATGTAGAGGCCCTCGATGCCGTACTCCCCCTCGAGATACGCGGTGCACGGCAGCACGCGCTTGGAGTCGAGGCAGATCGAGTCGACCATCTGTGCGGCCGCTGCGCCCGGCGCGTACCACGCGGAGGTGCCCATCAGCTGCACGAGCTCCCCGCCGCCCTTCGCGGTGCGGGCGACGAGCGCCTCGATCCGCTCCTCCGAGACGAGCTTGCGGATCGGGACGCCGCCCACCGTCGTCGCCGAGATCACGGAGACCATCTGGTCGCCGTGGCCGCCGAGCACGACGGCGCTGACGTCCTTGACCGACGCGCCGGCCTCCCAGGCGATGAACGTCTGCAGACGCGCCGTGTCGAGGATGCCGGCCTGCCCGAAGACACGCTCTTTCGGAAACCCGGAGACGCTCTTCGCGACGTGGCACATGGCGTCGAGCGGGTTCGAGACGACGATCAGGATCGAGTCGGGGCTCGCTGCCACGACCTGCTCCGTGACGTCCTTGACGATCTTCTCGTTCGTCGAGACGAGGTCGTCGCGGCTCATCCCCGGCGAGCGTGGGAGGCCGGCGGTGATCACCACGACCTCGGAGCCCGCGGTCGCCTCGTAGTCGTTCGAGCCGGTCACGTTCGGCTCGAAGCCGAGGACCGCGCCCATCTGGTTGATGTCGAGCGCCTTGCCCTGCGGCAGGCCCTCCTTGATGTCGACCAGCACCACGTCGGCGTAGTCGCGCTGCGCCAGCACCTGTGCGCACGTCGCGCCGACGTTCCCCGCGCCCACCACCGTGATCTTCCGCCTGTGGCTCACTGTCCCGCCTCCAGTTTCTCGATGATCGCGTCCGCGTACTCACTCGTCCCGACGGCGGTCGGGTCGTCGCGGGACGGCTTCATGTCGTAGGTGACCCGTTTGCCCTCGGCGATCACCGCGGCAACCGCGGCCTCCAGCCGCTCCGCAGCGTCGCGCTCGCCCAGGTGGTCGAGCATCAGCTTGCCGGAGAGGATCATCGCGGTCGGGTTGACCTTGTTCTGACCCTTGTACTTCGGCGCCGAGCCGTGCGTTGCCTCGAAGACCGCGGCGTCGGGCCCGATGTTGCCGCCGGGCGCCACCCCGAGCCCGCCGACCAGCCCGGCGGTGAGGTCGCTGACGATGTCTCCGTACAGGTTCGGGAGGACGAGAACGTCGAACTCCTCGGGACGCTGCACGAGGCCCATGCAGATCGCGTCGACGAGGTTCTCCCACGCCTCGATCTCGGGGTACTCCTTCGCTACGTCGCGGAACGTGTCGAGGAAGAGCCCGTCGGTGAACTTCATGATGTTCGCCTTGGTGACGCACGAGACGCGCGTCCGGCCGTGCGCCCGCGCGTACTCGAACGCGAAGCGGACGATCCGCTCCGAGCCTTCGCGGCTGATCGGCTTCACGGAGATCCCGGAGCCGGGCGCGATCTGCTTCGCCTGGAGCCCGTTCAGCTCGGCGATCACGCGCTCGGCCTCGGGCGTGCCGGCCTCGTACTCGATCCCGGCGTAGAGATCCTCGGTGTTCTCGCGGACGAGCACGAGGTCGACGCCGTCGTAGCGCGAGCGCACGCCCTCGTAGGTCTTGCAGGGCCGCAGGCAGGCATACAGCCCGAGCTCGTGGCGGAGCGCGACGTTGACCGAGCGGAATCCCGTGCCGATCGGGGTGGTGATCGGTCCCTTCAGCGCCACCGTGTTCGCCTTCACCGACGCCAGCGTCTGCGCGGGCAGCGGCGTCCCGGCCTGCTCCATCACGTCGACGCCGGCGTGCTGGACGTCCCAGTCGAAGCCGACGCCGGTCGCCTCCAGGACGCGGCGCGTCGCCTCGGTGAGCTCCGGACCCGTGCCGTCGCCGGGAATGAGAGTCACGCGATGCGCCATCGGCAGCTGAGGGTACACACAGGGGGCTCAAGCTCTGCCGGGGATCTGCCGATCATGCTGCGGCCATGCTCTCCAGGGTCTGGACTCCCGCGGCTGTCGCCGCTGTCGCCGCCGTCGCGGCGCTCGCCGTCTCGGTCCCGGCGCTCGCGATCACGGGCGGCTCGGTCGACGGCGGGGGGCACCCGGCCGTCGGCCTGCTGATCGCGAACAACGGCCAGGAGCTCGCGCCGGAATGCAGCGGCACGCTGATCTCGTCGACCGTGTTCGTCACGGCCGCCCACTGCACCGGAATCCTCGCGTCGAACCGGGTCGAGGTCTCGTTCGCCTCGCAGTACGGAGACGGATCTGCGGCGATCGGCGGTACCGCACACACCGACCCGGACTGGAACCCGGGCGCGAAGGACACGCACGACCTCGCGGTCGTGGTGCTCGACCAGAGCCCGGACGGCGTCACGCCCATGGCGCTGCCGCAGGCCAGCTCGCTCGACACGGTCGACCACAGAACGTCCTTCACGAACGTCGGCTACGGGTACTTCGACCGGTCGTTCACCTTCGACGGCACGCGGCGCGTCTCGAGCTCGACCCTGACGAACGTGACGCCGACCGAGCTGCGCCTTTCGAACACGAGCGGCGGCGTCTGCTTCGGCGACTCCGGTGGACCGCGCCTGCTCGGGGACGTCGTCGAGGCGGTCACCTCGACCGGCAACAGGAACTGCACCGGCCAGACCCTCAGCTACCGGCTCGACACCGCCTCCGCGCGGGATTTCCTCGGCCACTACCTGAACCTGCCCTGATCCGAACCGGGTACGGTTTCGGCCCATGAGCGTGCCGGAGCGGAATTGACGTCGCTCGCCGAGGCGGCGGTGCAGGCGGAGGCGCTCGCGGCGGCCGGGAACGAACGGGAGCTCTCGCAGCTCCGCGCGCAGTGGGACGAGGAGCTCGAAGCCGCGGCGCGCGGGGCCGACTTCCGCGAGCGTGCGGCCGCCTACCGCGCGATCGGACAGTTCCGGTTCCGCACGAAGATCGAGCTGCTGCGGCGCGGCCTCGGCGACGACAGCCCTGCGGTCCGCGGCTCGGCCCTGCTCGCGCTCGAGACGCTCTCGCGCGACCATCCCGGCGTGATCAACGACGTGCGGCCGTTGCTGCACGAGCTCGTGACGAACGACGGCAACGAGGCGGTGCGGCGCCTCGCGGTCGTCTCGCTGAAGAACGGGTCGGCGCGGCCCGACACGATCCAGATCCTGGCGTCGCTCGGTGAGGACGAGGAGCAGCCGCGCGAGTTGCGCGTGGCCGCTTCGAAGGTCGCCCAGTCGCTCCGCCGCAAGGCCCGGGGCTGAGGAACAGGCTGACGAACGGGCTGACGAACGAAGGCGCGAGCTAACGGAGGGTTAGCCGAATCAGATACAGCTGCAGCCGTCGTGCCTGCCGCAGGACGGGCAGACGGCGCGCTTCCGCCTCAACTCGAGCGCGTTCTTCGCCAGTCCCGCTCGCATCATCAGCCACGCCGCACCCGACGCGAGTCCCATCAACAGGAAAACGTGTAGATCCATCGTCACCGCGAACCTCCGGATTTGTCCTTTCGCGCATGTGGATGCGCTCTGAAGTACAACTCGCGGCGGCGCCGATCGGTTACGTGGGTGTAGAGCTCGGTGGTCGAGAGGTCGGCGTGGCCGAGCATCTCCTGCACCGAGCGGAGGTCGGCGCCCCCCTCGAGCAGGTGCGTCGCGAAGGAGTGGCGCAGCAGGTGCGGGTGGATGCGCTCGGGCTCGAGCCCGGCCTTCGCGGCCAGCCGCCGCAGGATGAAGAAGACGCCGGCGCGCGTGAGCGGTCCGCCGTGCGTGTTGAGGAAGAGCTCCGTCCGGTGGCGCTTGTCGAGGTACGGGCGACCGCGGGCCAGGTAGCGGCGAAGGGCTTCCACCGCCTCCCGGCCGATCGGGACGACGCGCTCCTTGCTCCCCTTGCCGA
>JBOGZX010000026.1:0-2209 GCA_050697615.1 Gaiellaceae bacterium | reverse complement strand
GTCACGGGGGGCGGTGGCGCGACCGCCGGCGGCGGGATGACCGGCGGCGGAGTCGGCGTGGCGGGCGGCGTGGCGGGCAGTGTGGCGGGCGGCGGGGTCGGGGCCGCCGGCGGCGTCACGGGCGTCGTCGGTGTCGGTGCAGGAGTCGGCGCGGGAGCCGGCGGCGGCGCCGGGATCGGTGCCGGGGTCGGCGCCGGCTGGGGAGTCGGCTGCGGAATGGGAGCCGGAGCCGGAGCCGGCACGGGCTCCGGCTTGGGAGCGGGCTTCGGCTTCGAAGCCGGCTTCGGCTTCGGCGTCGGAGCAGCCTTGGGCTTCGGCTTCGCAGGTTTCGCAACGGCGACAGGAGCGGGAGCTGCCGGATGCCAGACCGGCTGCACGGCGGAGGAGACGACCGCCACGGTCGCGTGCCGCGGCGACGAGGGGACCGCCGCCCGGTGGACGACGCGGCGGCGGTGATGGACGGCACGCGTGCGCGTCTGGCGGCGCTTCACCGCAGCTTCCACACCGAGCCCGCTCGCGTGCGGCGTCCGGCGGTCGAGCCCCGCGATCGCAACGCCCACCGCGGCGCTGCCGGCGCGTGCCGCGCGCTCGAGCGAGATCCCGGGACGGCGGTCGATCGACTGCAGCCACAGGTGGCCCAGCGCGATCGCGAGGGCGGTGACGGAGGCGACGAATGCGGCGAAGCGGAGCGGGCGCACGAGCCCATGGTCGCAGCGCCCTCGGACGCCGCTGATCCGGGCTCAGCCGAACGAAACGGGGCTCAGCGATGTGACCGGTCGGCAACATTCGCCGGGCCCCGTGTCCCCACGATCACGCTGCCGCGCCTTGCATCGCTTGGTGCTCACGGCCCGGGAAACCGCGCAACGCCACCGGTCACATCACCTGCTCGGTCGACGCGACCACGGTGTTCTTGCCGCGGCGCTTCGCGTCGTAGAGCCGGCGGTCGGCGTCGGTCAGCAGGTCGTCCGCGGCGGCGGCGGCCGGGAAGCACGAGACGCCGAAGCTCGCCGTCAGCCGGATCCGGTCGCCCGCGCTCTCCACCGCGGTCGTCTCGAGCGCCTCGCGGAGCCGCTCGGCGAGCTGCGACGCACCCTCGAGGTCGGTGTCGGGCAGCAGCACCGCGAACTCCTCGCCGCCGAGCCGTACCGGCAGGTCGATGTCGCGAACGGTCGCCTGCAGGATGTCGGCGAAGTTGCAGAGGGCCACGTCTCCGACCTCGTGGCCGTAGGTGTCGTTGACGCGCTTGAAGTCGTCGAGGTCGGCGAGGACGATCCCGAGCGGCGAGCCGCTCCGTCGCGACCGGTTGACCTCGGCGTCGAGCTGCGACAGGAAGCGCCGCCGGTTCGCGAGCCCGGTCAGCTCGTCGGTGACGGCCTGCCGCTGCACCTGCCCGTGCAGGCGCGCGTTCTCGAGGGCGATCAGCGCCTGCGCGGCGATCCAAGCGGCCGCGTCCCGGGCGTCCGGGCCGAAGCCGGACGCGGGGGGATACAACGTCATCACCGCGGCCTGCCCCTCCGACACCTCGAGCGTCACCTCGAGCGTCTGCGACGCGCCGGTGGGCGTGCTGCCGCGGGCGGCGAGCGTCGAGTCGGTCGTGGTGATCGTGCCGCCGACGGCGTCGGTCGCGTCGACGGCGGCCTGCAGGATGACGGGCAGCAGCGCGTCGGGGTTGTGCGTCGCGGCGAGCGTCTCGCCGACGAGCGCGACGGCGTCGCGCACCGTGTTCGGCGGAGGCTCGGCGCGGCGGATCGCCTCTCGCCGGCCGAAGAACTGGAACGAGAGCCAGGCGGCGATCAGCCCGGCGAGGATCGGCCAGAGCCAGTGGAGCGGGATCGACGGCTGTCCCCGGTAGGCGTAGAGCTCTGCGGGCACGCGAGCGTCGTCGCTCAGCGACAGCGAGTCGTTGACGCTGGACTGGATCGTCTGCGCGACCGAGCGGTTGCCGAAGGGAGGCGATGCGGCGACGACGTGGCCGGAGACGGTGTAGAAGAGGTGTGTCGCCGGCGACCGCCTGCGCGCCGTGTCGAGCAGGGCGTCGTCGGGCCGTGCGGCGACGACGACGCGGCCCGCGTAGCGTCCGTGGCTGTAGACCGTGACGGCGGATGTCGGACCTCCGCCCGCGGCTGCCGTGCCGACCGTGCGCCCGTCCCAGAGGACGAAGCCGACGTCCGGCCGGGCCTGCGCGAGCGCGACGAGCGCGGTTGCGTCC
>JBOGZX010000025.1:0-2345 GCA_050697615.1 Gaiellaceae bacterium | reverse complement strand
ACCGACCGTCTGTCGTCAACTGCGACGGCCTCCATACCGTCGCTCAGGGATCGCTCACCGGTCCCATCGGACGAGTCGGCGACGACATCATGCGCAAGGTCTGCGCGGCGATCAGCTACGCGCTCGGCTGCTGACAGGCGGTTTGCGCAACGTCAGTTCATGGGCCGTGCAGGGATCGAACCTGCGACCTTGGGATTAAGAGTCCCCTGCTCTACCAGCTGAGCTAACGGCCCTGAAGCGCCGCGTATCGTAGCGAGCCGTGAGCTCTCATCCCAGACGCGTCCTCACCGTCGTCGGCAACCGGCCGCAGTTCATCAAGTCGGCTCCGCTCTCGCTCGCGCTCCGCACGGCGGGAGTCGACGAGGTCGTGCTGCACACCGGCCAGCACTGGGATCCGGAGATGTCGCAGGTCTTCTTCGACGAGCTCGGATTGCCCGAGCCCCACCACCGCCTCGATCTGCGCACGGCGGACACCGCCGCCATGACGTTGCCGATCCGCGAGGTGGTCGAGCGCGAGCGGCTCGACTGGGTGATCGTGCTGGGCGACACCAATACGACCGTCGCGGGCGCGCACGCAGCCGGCGAGGAGGTGCCCGTCGCGCACGTCGAGGCGGGGCTCCGCAGCTTCGACCTGGAGATGCCGGAGGAGCGAAACCGGATCGAGGTCGACCGCATGGCCGCGGTGCTGCTCGCTCCCGACGACCGTTCGGCGCGGCAACTCGAGTCCGAGCACGTGCCGGGCCGGATCGAGGTGGTCGGCGACGTGATGGCCGACGCCGCGAGGGTCTTCGGCCCGATCGCACGCGATCGCTCGCACGCGCTCGAGGAGCTCGGCCTCGAGCCGCGCGGGTTCCTGCTCGTCACGCTCCACCGCGAGGCGAACCTCCGGCCGGAGCGGCTGCGGCGGATCGTCGACGGCCTCGACCGCCTGGACGAGCGGATCGTCTTCCCCGCGCATCCCCGCACCCGCCGTGTCCTCGAGCAGCTCGACCGTGCACCGCGCTTCGCGCTCGTCCCGCCGCTCGGCTATCTCGACATGCAGGCGCTCGCCTCGCAGGCCGGGGTCGTCGTGACGGACTCGGGCGGACTGCAGAAAGAGGCGTACTGGCACGGCGTACCGTGCGTGACGCTGAGGCCGAGCACCGAGTGGCTGGACACGGTCGAGGCGGGAGCGAACGTGCTCGTCGACGACGACCCGCCGGCGATCGAGCGGGCCGTCGCGGAGGCCCGGTTTCCGGAGGGCGCGCCGCCGCTCTACGGCGACGGCCACGCCGCAGAGCGCGTCGCGGCCTCCCTGTACCCTTGACCGCCGTGCCGGAGCCCGGAGCGAACCTCTATGACGTGGCCGTGATCGGCGCCGGCTACGTCGGCGTCCCGCTGGCCGTGACATTCGCCGAAGCGGGAACGCGCGCCCTCGTCGTCGACGTCCGGTCGGAGATCATCGGCGCGCTGAATCGCGGAGAGAGCCACATCGAAGACGTCTCGGACGAGCGGCTCGCGACCCACGTCGAGAGCGGGCGTTTCGTCGCGACGACCGACTACGAACAGGTGAAGCAGGCGCACGCGATCCTGATCGCGGTCGGAACGCCGCTCTCGAAGCAGCGTGAGCCCGACCTTTCGGCGATCGAGGCGGTGGCGCGCAGCCTCGCGCCCGTGTTGCAGCGCGGCCAGGTGGTCGTGCTCGAGTCGACGACCTGGCCCGGGACGACCCGCGAGGTCGTGCAGCCGATCCTCGAGCAGGGCTCCGGCCTGAAGGCGGGCGAGGACTTCCACCTCGCGATGTCGCCCGAGCGTGTCGACCCGGGCCGTGAGGACTGGACGACGAAGACGACGCCGAAGGTCGTCGGCGGCATCGACCCGGCGTCGACCGCGGCGGCCGCGGCGGTGTACCGCGCGGCGATCGACACGGTGCACGAGGTGTCGACGCCCGACGCGGCCGAGCTGACCAAGCTGCTCGAGAACATCTACCGCGCGGTCAACATCGCGCTCGTCAACGAGCTCGCCCAGCTCTGCGACCGGATGGAGATCGACGTCTGGGAGGTGATCGACGCGGCCGCGACCAAGCCGTTCGGTTTCGCGTCGTTCAAGCCCGGCCCCGGGCTCGGCGGCCACTGCATCCCGATCGACACGTTCTACCTCACCTGGAAGGCGCGCGAGTACGACTTCTCGACGCGCTTCATCGAGCTCGCGGGCGAGGTGAACAGCAACATGCCTTATTTCTGCCGCTCGATCATCTCGCAGGCGCTCAACCACGGCGCCCGCAAGTCGGTCAGCGGCGCGAAGATCCTGATCCTCGGCGTCGCCTACAAGCCCGACATCGGCGATCTGCGCGAGTCGCCCGCCGA
>JBOGZX010000024.1:0-1638 GCA_050697615.1 Gaiellaceae bacterium | reverse complement strand
GTCGTCTCCGGCAACGTCTCGCTGTACAACGAGACCGGCGGCCGCGCGATCCCGCCCACCCCCGTCGTCGGCTGCGTCGGACTCGTCCGCGACGTGACGAAGGTGCCGGGCCGCTGGCGGGCCGGCGACACGGTGTATCTGCTGCGTGGCCGCGGCGCCGGCCTCGTCCGATTCGTCTGGGAGAACGCGCACCGCTTCTCGCTGGCGCACGACGTCTCCGACGGGGGCCTGCCGGTCGCGCTGGCCGAGGCCGCCGCCTGGTCGCAGCACGAACCGACGCTTGTAACAGACTGTTACTTGCTGGGTTCGGAGGGCGTCGTGGTCGCCGCGGCGGGCGACCCCGGCTGGGACGACAGCGTCGTGCTGGGGACCGTCTGATGTGCGGCGTGTTCGGCGTGCGTGCGCCGGGCCGCGACGTCGCGCGGCTGAGCTACTTCGGGCTCTACGCGCTGCAGCACCGCGGCCAGGAGTCGGCGGGGATCGCCGTGAGCGAGGACGGCCGCCTCACGGCGCTGCGCGACCTCGGCCTCGTGCCGCAGGTGTTCGACGAGCGGAGCCTTTCCGGGCTGAGGGGCGACCTCGCGATCGGCCACACGCGCTACTCGACGACCGGCGGAACTGCGTGGGAGAACGCACAGCCGCTGCTGCACCACGGTCGGGTACGCACGGTCGCGCTCGGCCACAACGGCAACCTCGTCAACGCGGAGGAGCTGCGGGCGGAGGTCGGGAAGACGCTGGGCTCGAGCTCCGACTCCGAGGTGATCGCCGCGCTGATCGCCGACGACGAGCGCCCGCTCGAACAGGCCGTCGCGGCGACGATGGCGCGACTCGAGGGCGCGGCAACGGTGGTCGGGCTCGCCGAAGGGAAGCTGTTCGCGTTCCGGGACGCCTTCGGCTTCCGGCCGCTCGCCCTCGGCCGGCTCGAGGACGACCCGGTGGTCGCCTCCGAGACGTGCGCGCTCGACCTCGTCGGCGCCGCGTTCGAGCGCGAGGTCCGCCCCGGCGAGCTCGTCGTCGCCGACGACGACGGGCTGCGGTCGGTGCAGGCGCTCGAGCCCGCCGACCGCGGCGCGCTCTGCATCTTCGAGTTCTTCTACCTCGCCCGACCCGACACCCGGCTCTCCGGGGTCGAGGTGCACGGTGCGCGGGTGCGGATGGGCGAGCGGCTCGCGGCCGAGGCGCCGGCGGACGCCGATCTCGTGCTGCCGATCCCCGACTCCGGCACGCCCGCGGCGATCGGTTTCGCGCGCGCGTCGGGCATCCCATTCAGCGAAGGCCTGATCAAGAACCGCTACATCGGACGCACGTTCATCCAGCCCGAGCAGGTCATGCGCGAGCAAGGCATCCGGATGAAGTTCAACCCCCTCGCCGAGGTCGAAGGCAAGCGACTGGTCGTCGTCGACGACTCGATCGTGCGCGGCTCGACGACGCGCCAGATCGTGCAGATGCTGCGCGACGCGGTCGCCGCAGAGGTGCACGTGCGCGTCTCGTCTCCGCCCATCGTCTCACCGTGTTATTACGGCATCGACCTCGCGTCGGAGGACGAGATGATCGCCGCGCGCGCAAGCGTGGAGGAGGTGCGGGCTGCGATCGGCGACACCTCGCTCGCCTACCTGTCGCTGGAGGGCCTGCAGGAGG
>JBOGZX010000023.1:0-6618 GCA_050697615.1 Gaiellaceae bacterium | reverse complement strand
GGCGTGCGCGGCGGCCGCGTCGAGCGCGCGGGCGGCGCGCGCATCGGGACCGCTCGCGCCCAGCGCCAGATGGCGTGCACGCTCCTCGGCGTCCATCACCCGCCCCGCCAGCCGCCTGTGGGCGGCGCGCCGCTGCGCCGCCGGAGCCGACTCGTAGACGGCAGCCGCCAGCAGCGGATGCGAGAACTCGATCCGGCCGTCGGCGGCCACCCGCACGATCCCCGCCTCTTCGGCAGGTGCGAGAGGTCGGTCCGCGACCGGACCCGTGCGCGGCGCCGCGAGACACGCCGCTTCGAGCAGCGCCGCGCGTGTCCGCGCCGGCAAGCGTTCGATGCGGCCCCGGAGGAGATCTCTCGCGTGAGCCGGGACGGGAAGGGGCTCCGACGGCGAGACTCCGCCGATGCGCAGCAGCTCGCGTGCGATCTCGACGGCGTCGAAGGGGTTGCCCGCGCTGGCTGCGCCGATCTTCACGAGCGCCGGCCGCGGCGGTGCCCAGTCGAGCTCGCTGCGCAGGATCGCATGCAACGACGCGACGCTCAGGGGGCCGAGCGGCGACTCCTCGCGCCGTTCGGACGCGATCGCGTCCGTGAAGATCGCGGCCCGGCGGTCGTCCTCGACGCGGAGCGTGGCGAGCACCGCGACCGGCGCGTGCTCGAGACGCCGCACCGCGAAGGACAGGGCGGCTGCGGTCGGCGTGTCGAGCCACTGCGCGTCGTCGACGCCGATCAGCACGGGGGCGGTCGCCGCGAGGCTGCGCAGCACCGTCAGGAGCGCGGTTGCGACCGCGCGGGCCTCGACAGGCCGCTCGAGCACGCCACGACGCAAGAGCGCCGCCTCCACCGCGCGCCGCTGCACCCGCGGCAGCGCTGCGAACGGCTCCTGGTCCACGCCGGCGAGCAGGTCGGAAAGGCCGGCGTGGGAGAGGCGCGCCTCCGCGCTCGCCGGCCGCGCCGTCAGGATCCTGAAGCCCGCCTCGGACGCACGCTCGACCCCGTGCCGCCACAGCGCCGTCTTCCCCGCACCGGCGGCACCGGTCAGCACCAGCGCGCGCAGGCCTGAACGCTCACCCTCCAGGAGCCGCGTCAGCGCGGCGAGCTCTCGCCGGCGTCCAACGATCTCCAGCCGTCCCTCCATCCGCCAACCCTGCCACGGCGGGGGGCGCCTGTCACCGGAGGCGGCAGCCGCGGCGGTAGGTGACTTCGAGGGTGCCTTCCCGTGTCCGGGGAAGCTCCAGCCTCGGCTTCGTCCTGGAGGCGGCGGCGCCGGAGTGGTTGCAGCGGAAGACGGTGACGGTCGCGTTCTGCGATCTGAGTGGGTCGACTGCGCTCGGGGAGACGCGGACCCGGGGGCGTTGAGGGCGCTGCTCGCCCGCTACTTCGAGCCGATGAAGTGCCTCGTCGAGACGCGCGGCGGTTCGGTGGAGAAGTTCATCGGCTGCCGTCAGCCGAAGAAGGCGCGGGCGACGTCGTACCACTCGTCGGTGACCGTCTTCAGCTCCGCGGTCGCCTCCTTCAGCGGCACGGAGACGACGTCGTCTCCGTGCAGCGCCGCCATCTGGCCGAACTCGCCTGCCTCCACCAGGTCGGCGGCCTTCAGCCCGAAGCGCGTGGCGAGGATCCGGTCGTAGGCGGTCGGCGTGCCGCCGCGCTGCACGTGGCCGAGCACCGTCACCCGCGTCTCGAACCCGGTGCGGCTCTCCAGCTCCTCGCCCAGGCGGTCGCCGACGCCGCGCTTCGCGAGCAGCTTGTGACCGAACTGGTCGACCTCGCCCTGGTCCTCGGCGCCGGGCAGCTCGCAGCCCTCGCTGACGACCACGATCGAGAAGTTCTTGCCGGTCGCGTGACGCCGGCCCAGCTCGGCGCAGACCTCGTCGATGTCGACCGGCCGCTCCGGGATGAGGATCACGTCGGCGCCGCCGGCGATGCCGCTGTGCACGGCGATCCAGCCGGCATGCCGGCCCATCACCTCGACGACCATCACGCGGTTGTGCGACTCGGCCGTCGTGTGCAGCCGGTCGATCGCCTCGGTGCAGATCGCCACGGCGGTGTCGAACCCGAACGTGTAGTCGGTGCCGGCCAGGTCGTTGTCGATCGTCTTCGGCACGCCGACGACCGGCGCTCCGAACTCCTCGTAGACCCGTGACGCGACGCCCAGCGTGTCCTCGCCGCCGATCGCGACGAGCGCGTCGAGCTGCTCGAACGACCTCCGCACGCCGTCGACGCCGCTGTCGACCTTGTAGGGGTTCGTGCGGGTCGTGCCCAGCACCGTGCCGCCTCGCGGCAGGATTCCGGAGATCTCGCGCGGGCCGAGCGGCTGGAAGATCTGCTCGACCATGCCGCGCCAGCCCTCGCGCACGCCGACCACCTCGTGCCCGCGCGACCAGGCTCGCCGCGACACCGCGCGGATGACCGCGTTCAGGCCGGGGCAGTCGCCGCCGCCCGTGAGCATCCCGATCCGCACGCTGCAAGTCTAGGCGGCGCCTCGACGTCACGCGCCTGCGCCGGCGGGTAGGCCAGTGCGCATGGCGTGCGCCGACGTCGTCCCGCGAGTCAACGGCATCGCGCATCGGCTGACGCTCGACACGCGCACGTCGTTGCTCGACGCGCTGCGCGAGCACATCGGGCTGACGGGCTCGAAGCAGGGCTGCGACCACGGCCAGTTCGTCAACCGCGACCTCGCCTCCGACCACGTCGCCGTCAACGCGGAGGTGCCGAGCATCGAGGTCGACTGGATCGACGAGCACGACTCGCACGTCGACCCGATGGGCGCCGAGGGAATCGGCGAGATCGGGATCGTGGGTACCGCTGCCGCCGTCGCGAATGCGGCGCTCGACGCCACCGGCGAACGCGTCCGCAAGCTGCCGATCACGCCGGAGAAGCTCGTGCCGCACCTGGTCGGGCGCTTCGGTTAGCGCATTCGTTGACTTCGGCGGCAACCGGCGAGCACGGTGCCGGGGGTCGCGGTCGTTTGCGTCCCGCGCGAGCGGAAACAGTGGAGCGCGTGGCCGGGCCGCGCCGTTCCCTCGCCGTCTTCTGCGCCTCCTGGGTCGTCGGCTTCTGGTTCTCGCTGCTCCTGTTCGGCGCCTGGAACGAGCTCGATCTCATGGCCTGCGGCGCGATCAGCCTTGCGGCGGCGACAGCTCTCGCGGTCACCGCCCGGCTCGCGCCCCTCCGCTACGTGGTGCGCCTGCGGTGGCTCGCGGGGGCGGCGCCCGTCCCGCACCGCACGGTGGTCGACTTCGGGATCCTCACACGCGAGCTCGTGCGGGCGCTCGCGACGGGCGAGCCGCGCCAGGGAGTCTTTCGGGCGAAGCCGTTCGACGCCGGAGCGCCGACCGGACCGGTCTCCTCCGGCTGGCGCGCCTTCATCGGCGCCGCCGCCGGCTATACCCCGAACGCCTACGTCGTCGAGATCGACCCCGAGCGGCAGCAGGTGCTCGTGCACGACCTCGTCCCGAGCGAAGGGTCGGAAGCTCCGGCGTGAACGCCTACCTGATCGCGGCGTGCGCGCTGATCGTCTCGCTCGTGCCGCCCGCCGTGGTGTGTGCCCGCGGCCGTCCGATCGAGGGCGCGATCGCGCTCCAGTTCTGCGCCACGACCTCGACGCTGACGCTGCTCTGCCTGTCCGTCGGCTTCTTCGGCCCGACGTATGTCGTCGTCGCGGTGATCGCCGCGGCGCTCGCGCCGGTCAACGGCCTCGTCACCGCGCGAATGCTCGGACACGACGTATGAGACGGCCTGCGCCATGCCTGCGGCCTATGCGGGTTCCACGCGCATGACTCCGCTCGATTTGACGGTCGATGTGCTGCTCGCCGCCGGGGTCGCGGCGCAGTGGATCTGCTCGCTGGGGGTGCTGACGATGCGAGGGCCGTTCGACAAGCTCCACTACGCGGGCGCCGGCGCGACCCTCGGGCCGGTCCTGATCGGCACCGCGGTGTTCATCAAGCCCGGGTGGAGCTCCGGCGGCCTCGACGTGGTCGCGACCGTCGCGTTGCTCGTCCTGCCGGCGCCGGCGACGACCATGGCGCTCGCGCGCGCCGCTCGCCGGATCGACGAGGGCTCGATCGCGCCGAAGCCGGAGGAGCTCGTCGAGGAGACGCCTTGATCCCGTTGCAGGCGATCTCGATCGGCTTCGTCGTCGCCGTCGGCACGACCGTGGTGCTCGTCCGCGACCCGCTGCGGCAGGTGATGACGAACGGCGTCTACGCCTTCGCGCTCGTCCTGCTCTTCCTCGTCTTCCAGGCGCCCGACGTCGCGCTCTCGATGCTGGTGGTCGGCGTCGTCGCGTTCCCGCTCGTCTTCCTCGCGGCGATCAACCGGATGCGCGCGACGGCGCGACAGGCCGAGGAGGGGGAGGAGGAGTGACCGAGAACCGGCGGCGGGTCGTGGTGCTCGTCGTCGCGCTCGCGACGCTCGCGGTGTCGCTCGGCTGGTCGGTCGCCGGCCTGCGGCCGTTCGGCACGTTCGCCGGCAGGTACGGGCAGATCGCCAACACGGTCACGCCGCACAGGGACGCGATTCCCGAGGTCGTCACCTCCGTCACCTACGACATGCGCTCGTTCGACTCACTCGGCGAGACGTTCATCCTCTTCTCGGCCGTGATGGGTGCCGCGCTCCTGCTGCGGGAGAGTCGCGACACCGGCAATCAGCGGCCGCGCGACGCGGCGACGGCCGACACGATCCGGCTGCTCGGGCTCGGGCTGGTCCCGGTCGTGCTCGCCGTTGGACTCTGGGACGGCGTCACGGCAGGGCTGTCCCCCGGAAACGGCTTCCAGGTCGGTGTCATCCTCGGCTCGGGAGCGCTGCTGATCTGGGCGGCCGGCAGCTACGCAGCCTTCCGCAAGGCGACGCCCGCCTGGCTCGTCGACGGAGCCGACGGGGTCGGCGCCGGAGGCATCGTCATCATCGGGCTGATCGCCCTCGCGGTCACCGGCGTGTTCCTGCAGATGTTTGGCGGCCCGGGACCGTACGCGACGATCCGGTCGGGTGGGATCGTCCTCTACTTCAGCTGGTCGGTGGCGCTCGAGGTGGCCGCGGCGAACGTGCTGCTGTTCCACGAGTTCCTCGAGGAATACGTGCCGCAGCTGCCGGAGACGCGGTGAGCTACCTGCCGTACGGCGCCGCCGTCTGGCTCTTCCTGGTCGGGCTGTTCGGCGTCGCGACCAGCAGAAACCTGATCCACCTGACGATCTGCCTGACAGTGATGCAGTCGGCGACGTACGTGCTGCTGCTGGCCGTCGGCTACCGGGCGAACGGGACGGCGCCGATCTTCACCGGGATCAGCCTGCATGCGAAGGCCGTCGACCCGATCGTGCAGGCGCTGACCCTGACCGACGTCGTCGTCAGCGTCGTCGTCGCCGCGCTCGTCCTCGCGCTCGCCCTCGACGTCCACCGTCGTGGCGAGAGCGCCGACCCCGACGAGCTCCGCGAGCTCCGCGGATGAGCGACGTAGGCTCGACGGAGTCGCCTGGGAGCGAGGAGCCGGCTTTGCCGGCTCTGGAGCGGGGATGAACAGTCTGGTCCCGTTGACGGTCGCCGTACCGCTGCTCGGCGCCGCGGTCTTCGCGGGCGTCGGGCAGGTCGTGCGCGGCCGGTTCTTCAACGTCTGCGCGATCGTGGTCGCCGCGGCGACGACCGGCCTCTGCCTGACGCTTCTGCTCCACTCGCGGACCGGCGACGTCGTCTACTGGTTCGCCGGCTGGCACGTCCGCAACGGCGTCGCGCTCGGGATCGCGTTCAGCGTCGGGCCGACGAGCGCCGCGATCGCCTCGTTCACCGGCTTCCTCGCCACGGGCGCGCTGATCTACAGCTGGAGCTCCTACCGGGGGCGCGAGGTCGGAAGCCTCTTCTACACGCTCATGCTGCTCTTCATGGCCGGGATGATCGGCTTCTCGCTCACAGGCGACCTCTTCAACATGTTCGTGTTCTTCGAGCTGATGAGCGTGTGCGCCTACGCGCTGACCGGCTTCCAGGTGCGGCAGACGTCGGCGCTCGAGGGTGCGCTCCAGTTCGCGATCACGAACTCGATCGGCGCGTTCCTGATCCTGTTCGGGATCGCGCTCGTCTACGGGCGCACCGGTGCGCTCAACCTCGCGCAGATCGGCGTGGAGCTCGCGCGGCGCCCGCCCGACGCGCTCGTCGCGGTCTCGCTCGCGCTGATCGTGGCCGGCTTCCTCGTGAAGGCCGGAGCTGCGCCCTTCCACTTCTGGCTCTCCGACGCCTACGCCGTGGCGCCCACCGCGGTCGCGGCACTCCTCACGGGCGTGATGAGCGACCTGGGCTACCACGGGATCGCGCGCGTCTACTGGGCCGCGTTCTCGGGCTCGACCGGGCAGGCGGAGGCGATCCGCAACGTTCTGGTCGCGCTCGGCGTGGCGTCGGCGCTCGTGGGCGGCGCGATGGCGCTCCTGCAGGCGGAGCTGAAGCGGCTGATCGCGTTCGCGACGGTCGCGAACGGCGGGGTGACGCTCGTCGGGATCGGCGTCCTCACCCCGGACGGGCTCGGCGGCTCCGACGTCTTCGTCGTCGCGGGCGGGCTCGTTCGGGCGGCGGCGATCCTGCTCGTCGGCGTCTGCATCCACCACCTCGGCTCGGGCGACGAGCTCGAGCTCCGCGGCCG
>JBOGZX010000022.1:0-3576 GCA_050697615.1 Gaiellaceae bacterium | reverse complement strand
CGGTCATCCCGCTCCCGGCGGCGGCCAAGCCGCCGCCTCCGCTCTTTGCCGAGCTCCGTCAAGCCTACGCTCGCTCATCCCGCTCCCGGCGGCGGCAAGCCGCCGCCTCGCTCTTTGCCGAGCTCCGTCAAGCCTACGCTCGGTCATCCCTCCTCCCTGACGTATGCGGCGCCGAGCGCGGCGGGAGCGCCGAGCCGGCGGCGCGCGCCGCGCCAGGAGACCGCGACGAGCACGAGCACGGTGGCGACGTACGGGATCGCGTTCGTCCACAGCTCGGTCGGGCCGAGGCTGATGTTGCGCGCCTGCAACTCCGGCGCGAGCGCCTGCAGCGCGCCGAAGAAGTACGCGCCGACCAGGCACAGCTCCGGCCGCCAGAACGCGAAGATGACCAGCGCGATCGCGATCCAGCCCGCGCCGCCGGTGATGCCGCTCACCCACTGCGGCGTGAGCGCGAGCGTGAACGTCGCGCCGCCGATCCCGGCGAAGGCGCCGCCCGCGATGGTGTGCGCGTAGCGGTAGCGCGCGATGTCGATCCCCATCGCATCGGCAGCGCCCGGCGCCTCGCCGACCGCGCGGACGTTCAGCCCCGGCCGCGTGCGCGTGAGGTAGTAGGCGATCGCGATCACGCACGCCCACGAGAGGTAGACGAGCGGTGTCTGCCCGAACAGGATCGGGCCGACGACCGGCCAGCGCTGCACCGACCCGGGCAGGAACGCGTGGAACGTGTGCGAGGCCGGGATGTCCGAGAGGTTGAGGTCGTTGCCGAGGTACGACGAGAGACCTGCCGCTCCGGCGAAGATCGTCAACGCGAGCCCGGAGACGATCTGGCTCGCGCGCAGCGCGATCACGAGGAACGCGTGGATCGCCGCCATCACCGCGCCGCTGAACGCCGCCACGAGCAGCGCGATGACCAGGGTCGCCGCGGTGCCCGCGTGGACGCGCTCGATCGTCCAGAAGCCCATCACCGCGCCGACGAGCATCATCCCCTCGACGCCGAGGTTGAGCACGCCCGAGCGCTCGGCGAGCAGCTCGCCGAGCGACGCGAAGAGGAGCGGCGTCCCGTAGGCGACACCGCTCGCGAGCAGCGCGACGACGAGCGAGTTGTTCACGATGCCGGCTCCGGGGACGACTCGACGACGACGTCTCGCGGCCCGCGGACGACGCGGACGCGGTGACGGACGAGCAGCTCACCGCCGAGCGCCGCGAACAGGATGATCCCCTGGATCACGCCGACGAGGCCCGAGGGGAAGCTCGCACCCTGCAGCGTGTTCCCGGCATTGTCGAGGCCGCCGATCAGGAATGCGACGAGGACGACGGCGAACGGGTTGTAGCGGCCGAGCGCAGCGACGACGATGCCGGAGTAGCCGTAGCCCTGCTTCTGCATGCCGTTCGGGTCGCCGTCCAGCGAGTGCCCGAAGTCGCCGACCTGGCTCGCGCCCCCGAGCCCCGCCACCGCTCCGGAGATCGCCATGACGGCGAGCACCTTGCGGCGCGTGCGGACACCGGCGTACCGCGCCGCGCCCTCGGAGTCGCCGAGCACCTGCGCCTCGAAGCCGAACCTCGTGCGGCGGTAGAGCACCCACAGCACGAACGCCGCGAGCAGCGCGAGCCCGGCGCCGAGCGGGAGCGCGATCTGGCCCTGGGTGTGCAGCGTCCACGCCGGCCACTCTGCGTTCGCGGGCAACGGCTTGCCCGTCGGGAACACCGTCGCGTTGAACCCCTTCGTCTGCCGCCAGTACGACTCGCTCTGGAAGATCAGGTACGTGAGGATGTAGCCGGCGACGTAGTTCAGCATCAGCGACGTGAGAATCTCGCTCGTGCCGAAGAACGCGCGAAAGGCGCCGGGGATGGCGGCCCAGATCGCGCCGCCGATCATGCCGGCGACGACCATCGCCGCGATCACGCCGGCCGACGCGCCGCCGCGGCCGCCGAAGTAGAGCCCGGCACCGGACCCGACGATCGCGCCCATGTACAGCTGCCCCTCGGCGCCGATGTTGAAGATGCGCATGCGGAACGCGGCCGCCGCGGCGAGACCGGTGAACGCGAGCGGCGTCGCGGCGATCAGCGTCTGGTCGAGCGAGCCGGACGACACGAACGCCGCGTCGAAGAGCTGCCGGTAGCTCGAGAGCGGGCTGTGCCCGGTCGCGGCGAGGACGATCCCGGCGATGACGAGGCCGAGCGCGACCGACCCGATGGGCACCGCGACGGCGAGCCACCCGGGCTGCGCCAGCCTCCGCTCGACCGTGACCCGCATCAGAGGTTGAACGGGAGGGGCGCCGAGGCGCCCCTCCCGAACACGATCAGCCCTTCGGGCTCCCGATGACGCCCTTCACGAGCCAGTTCATGCCGTAGAGGCTGTTCGTGCCGCCCTTCAGGACCTGCATCCGGTGGCCCTTCGGCACGCGCAGCTTGCCGCTCTGGTCGTACAGCGGCCCGGTGAACTCGTAGAACGAGCCGTTCTCGATCTGCTTCTCACGCTTCGCGATCAACGCCTTCGTCTTCACGGTGACGCCGGGGCCGAACTTCGCGAGCTTGGTGAAGCCGTCCTTGATCGAGCCGTAGTAGAAGCCGGGCTTCCACGTGCCGTTCATCGCGGCCTTGATGCGCCTCACGTAGTAGGGGCCCCAGTTGTAGACGGAGGCCGTCAGCCACGACTTCGGCGCGAAGCTCGAGGAGTCGGAGTCGTACCCGACCCACGGAGCGTGCACCGACTCGGCGTACTGGCCGGTCGCCGGCGAGTCGACGTTCTGGCCGAGCACGCACGCCCCTGCCGCGTGGAGGCTCTGCGCCGCCTTCTTCTCCTTCGCCGGGTCGAACCACGAGTTCGTCCAGACGATCTTCACCTTCACACCCGGATGTGTCGCCTGCGCACCGAGAGCGAACGCGTTCGTGTGGCGGATCACCTCGGGGATCGGATAGGCGACGACGAAGCCGATCGTGTTGCACTTCGCCGCGGCACCCGCCGCCATGCCCGAGAGGTAGATCGTGTCCTCGGCGGAGCCGAAGTACTCGGCGGCGTTCTTGCCGACGTACGTACCCGTCGCCTGCTCGAACAGGACGTTCGGGTACTTCTGCGCGATCGCGGGCGTGATGTAGCCGTACGACGTCGCGAAGATCATCTTGTAGCCCTGCGCGACGAGACTGGCGACCGTCTGGCTGAATTGCGCTCCGACGGCGATGTTCTCCTTGTAGGTCGTCTGCACCTTCGAGCCGAGCATCTTGTCGACGTACTGCCGCCCGTCCTCGTGGGCCTGTGACCAGCCGCCGTCGTTGTGCGGCCCGACGTAGATGAACGCGACCTTGAACGCCGCGTTCGACTTCGCCTTGCCGGGCGCTGTGCCGACGGCGAGCGACACACCGATCGCCGCCAACACGAGCACGATCGCACCGAGCGCGAACTTCCTGTTCCTCACGTGTTCCTCTCCTTGCGAGCCGGTTTACCGGGGAAGGACGAATGTAACCGAGCCTTCGGCGGGCGGCTATAGGACCCTCAGGCCTCCGAGGGGAGGCCTTCCAGGACCGGGTCCTGGGCGCTCCAGGGGAACGTGATCCAGCGGTCGGTGCGGCGCCAGACGT
>JBOGZX010000021.1:0-4371 GCA_050697615.1 Gaiellaceae bacterium | reverse complement strand
GCTGATGGTCGGCTCGTCGTTCCCCTACTCCGAGTTCCTGCCGCAGCCAGGCAAGGCGCGCGGCGTCCAGATCGACATCGACGGCCGGATGCTGAGCATCCGCTACCCGATGGAGCTCGGCCTGGTCGGCGACTCCCGCGAGACGCTGCGCGCGCTGATCCCGCTCGTCGAGCACAAGAGCGACCGCGGCTGGCGCGAGCGGATCGAGTCGGAGATCGTCCAGTGGTGGCAGCTGATGGAGGACCGGGCGATGCAGGACGCCGACCCGATCAACCCGCAGCGGCTCTTCTGGGAGCTCAACAAGTACCTGCCCGACGACGCGATCGTCAGCTCCGACTCCGGATCGGCGGCGAACTGGTACGCCCGCGACGTGAAGATGAAGCCGTCGCACCTCGCCTCGCTCTCCGGCACGCTCGCGACGATGGGCCCCGGTGTGCCGTACACGATCGCGGCGAAGTTCGCCCACCCGGACCGCGCCGCGGTAGCCCTCGTGGGCGACGGCGCGATGCAGATGAACGGGATGGCGGAGCTGATCACCGCGGCGAAGTACTACGAGCGCTGGTCGGACCCGCGCATGGTCGTGCTCGTGCTCAACAACGCCGACCTCAATCAGGTCACGTGGGAGCAGCGCGCCATGGAGGGCGACGCCAAGAACCCGATGACCCAGAGGATTCCGGACGTCCGGTACGCGGACTTCGCGAAGCTGATCGGGCTCGACGGCGTGCGGGTCGAGACCCCGGACCGGATCGAATCGGCCTGGGACGAGGCGTTCGCCGCCGACCGGCCGTTCGTCATCGACGCCGTCGTCGACCCGAACGTCCCGCCGCTGCCGCCGCACATCACCATCGAGCAGGCGAAGCACATGATGCACGCGCTACGCGAGGGCGACCCGAACGCACGGGCGATCATGACGGAGTCGTTCCGGCAGAAGGTGCTCGAGTTCCTGCCCGGCCGGTAACGATGATCGAAGACCTCGACGTCTCCTGCTTCACGGTCCCGACGGACGCGCCCGAGTCCGACGGAACCGCGGAGTGGGACTCGACGACCGTCGTCGTCGTCGAGGCACGGTCCGGCACGACCCGCGGCCTCGGCTGGACGTACGCCCCTGACGCGGCGGCCTACGTCGTCGACGGCATGCTCGCCGACGTCGTCCGCGGCCGCTCCACCGAGGAGCTCGGTGCGATCTGGCTCGACTGCGGCGCCGAGCTCCGGAACGCCGGCCGGCCCGGGATCGCGAGGTGCGCGCTCTCGGCGGTCGACATCGCCCTCTGGGACTTGCACGCACGGCTTCTCGACGTGCCGCTCGTCTCCCTCCTCCCCGCCTGCCACGACCGCGTCCCGATCTACGGCAGCGGCGGTTTCTGCTCGTACACCCTGGAGCGGATCGCCGAGCAGCTCGGCGGCTGGGCCTCGGACGGCATTCCGCGCGTCAAGATGAAGCTCGGCCGGAACCCGGTCGACGACCCGCAGCGGCTCGACGCAGCTCGATCGGCGATCGGCGATGCCGAGCTCTACGTCGACGCGAACGGCGCGTTCTCGGCGAAGGAGGCGCTCCGCTGGGCCAAGCGATACGAGGAGCACTGGGACGTCCTCTGGTTCGAGGAGCCCGTGTCGTCGGCCGACTTCGAGGGGCTCCGGCTCGTGCGCGAGCACACGACGCTCGACGTGGCGGCGGGCGAGTACGCCTACGTCGCCGCCGACTTCCGCAACCTGATCGGCTCGGTGGACTGCCTGCAGGCCGACGTCACACGCTGCGGCGGCTTCAGCGGCCTGTTGCGTGCGAACGGGCTCGCCGGCGCCCACAACCTCGACATCTCCGGCCACTGCGCGCCGCAGCTCTCCGCGCACGCGCTGTGCGGCGTCGACCGGCTGCGCCATCTCGAGTACTTCCACGACCACGTGCGTATCGAGGCGATGCTGTTTGACGGCGTGCTGGAGCCGGACGGCGGCGCGCTCGTGCCCGACCGGTCGCGCGCGGGCCACGGGCTCGAGCTGAAACGCGCCGACGCGCTCAGGTGGGCGGCATGATCCGCCGGCTGCTCGACAACATCGCGAACGGCCGCGTCCAGAAGCTGCTCGCGATCACGACGGCCTGCTCGGCGCCCGCCCTCGGCGCGGAGATTTACTTCGAGCACTACAAGGGCTCGTTCGGCGACAAGTGGATGTGGACGCCGCTCCTCCTCACGCCGCCCCTGACGGGAGCCGGCCTCGCCGGGCTCCTGTCGGAGAAGGCAGCGCGAACCGCGCTGCCGGCCGTCTCCGCCCTCTACTTTCTCGACGGGCTGGTCGGCGTGATCACGCACTTCCAGGGCGTGCGGAAGCGGCCCGGCGGCTTCCAGGAGGCCCACTACAACCTGGTCATGGGCCCGCCGCTCCTCGCCCCCGGCTCGCTCTGCCTGGTCGGCGGCCTGGGCCTGGCAGCAGCGATCGTCAAACGCGAGAAGTGAGCATCCAGGAGGCACATCCGGATCCGCACGACCTGCCGAGGCAGCGGCGCGGCGCCACGCCGCAGATGATCGGGCGCTATCCGGACTACGACGTGCTCTCGCAGACCGGTCACTGGGACGAGGTCACGCGGCGGGTCGTCCTCGACCGGGTTGAGAACGAGCCTCCGATCCGGTTCTTCACGCCTGAGGAGGCACACACGCTGAAGGCGTTCTGCGACGTGGCGACGGCCCAGGACGCCGAGCCGCGGATCCCGGTGCTCGCGTACATCGACGAGAAGCTGTTCAAGGGCGAGCGCGACGGCTGGCAGTTCTACGACCTGCCCGACGACGCCGAGCTGTGGCGGCGCGTCGCGCGCGGGCTCGACGAGGAGGCCGTCCACAAGTCGTTCGCGTCGTTCGGAGCTGCACCGCTCGAGGCGCAGGTCGGCATCGTGCACCGCTTCTCGAAGGCGGAACTGCACGCGGGCACGTGGGACACCGTCAACGTCGGGCGCGCCTTCAGCGTCGTGATGCGCTACGTCGCCCAGGCGTTCTACTCGCACCCGTGGGCGTGGAACGAGATCGGCTTCGGCGGGCCGGCCTATCCGCGCGGCTACGCCGCGTTCGGCTCGCCCGACCTCGGCGAGCGGGAGCACTGGGAAGGCGACGAGTCGGCTCACTACGATCCGGTCAAGGACGTCAGCTCGCGAGGTCTCGACTGATGCTCAAAGGCTCGCTCGAGATGCCGTACGACAACGACTCGCCGTTCCTGCTCGACCAGCACAAGCGCGGGCTGCAGAACCTCGACCGGATGGCGCGCTACCGGGACAGCGACGCCGTCGACCTCGTCGTCGTGGGAGCGGGAGCAGGCGGCGGCGTCGTCGCGCAGCGGCTCGCCCGGAAGGGCTGGAAGATCGTGGTACTCGAGAAGGGGCCGCTCTGGGACCCCGACCGTGACTGGGTGAGCGACGAGAAGGGCTCGTCCGGGCTCTACTGGACGGAGAAGCGGATCGTCTCCGGCAACGACCCGATCCAGATGGGCAAGAACAACTCCGGGGTCGGCGTCGGGGGCTCGATGACCCACTTCGCGGGGTACGTTCCGCGCCTCCACCCCTCCGACTTCGAGATCAGGACGCGCGACGGTGTGGGCGTCGACTGGCCGATCTCCTACGACGACCTGAAGGAGTCGTTCGAGCGCGTCGAGCGCGAGCTGCCCGTCGCCGGCCAGGACTGGCCGTGGGGCGACCCGCACGGCTACCCCTACCGGCCGCACCCGGTAGGCGGCAACGGCGAGATCTTCCTGCGCGGCGCCCGGAAACTGGGCATCGAGGCCAAGGTGGGGCCGGTGGCTATCGCCAACGGCCGGTTCGGCAACCGGCCGCACTGCATCTACCGGGGCTTTTGCCTGCAAGGCTGCAAGGTCAACGCCAAGGCCTCGCCGCTCATCACGCACATACCGGACGCCCTGGCGCGCGGCGCCGAGGTGCGGGCCGACGCCATGGTGACCCGGATCGCGATCGACTCCGAGACCGGGCGGGCGCTGGGCGTGCATTACGTCCGCGACGGCCGCGAACGGTTCCAGCGGGCGGCGATGGTGGCGGTGGCCGGCTACTCGATCGAGACGCCGCGGCTGCTGCTCAACTCGGCCTGCTCCCGGTTCCCCGACGGGCTGTGCAACGAGTTCGATCAGGTCGGCCGGTACCTGATGGTCCAGGGCGCCCCGCAGACCGCGGGCCGGTTCGACGCCGAGGTCCGGATGTACAAGGCGCCGCCGCCCGAGGTGAGCTCCGAGGAGTTCTACGAGACCGACCCGGCCCGGGACTTCCAGCGCGGGTTCTCGATCCAGACCGTCTCGCCGCTGCCCATCACCTGGGCCGAACACGTGGCGGCGCAGGGCCACTGGGGCGGCGCCCTGCGCGAGTACATGAGCGACTACGTGCACTGG
>JBOGZX010000020.1:0-8578 GCA_050697615.1 Gaiellaceae bacterium | reverse complement strand
GGCCTATGTCGATCGCGCCTACGACCACCTCGAGCGGATGCGCGATGCGGTCGCCGGAGCCGGAGACCGCCTCGACGGCGAGGTCGCCCAGGCGGCGATGAACGCCTGGGCCGCCAAGCGCCTGCGTACGTTCGAGGACGCCGAGCGCGGGCTCTGCTTCGGCCGCCTCGACTTCGAGGCGCCACAGAAGCCGCTCTACGTCGGCCGCCGCTGGGTGCACGACGACGAGCGGCAGCAGCTCGTCGTGAACTGGCAGGCGCCGGCTGCGCGGCCGTTCTACACAGCGACCCCGCAGAACCCGCACGGGATCAAGCTCCGCCGCCGCTTCCGCACCGACGGGCGCCGCGTCGTCGACATCTCCGACGAGTCGCTCGACGGGTCGATCGTCGACGGCGCCGCCGTCGGCGACTACCTGCTCGAGGAGCTCGAACGGAGCCGCGACGCGCACATGCGCGACATCGTGGCGACGATCCAGTCCGACCAGTACCGTCTGATCACCGCGGAGCCCTCGCCGCCGCTCGTGATCCAGGGCGGCCCGGGAACCGGCAAGACCGCGGTCGGGCTGCACCGCGCCTCATTCCTGCTCTACACGCACCGCGCGTCGCTCGCGCGCCGCGGCGTGCTCGTCGTCGGCCCGAACAGGACGTTCATGGAGTACGTCTCGCACGTGCTGCCCGCGCTGGGTGAGAACGCCGTCGAGCAGCGCGCGGTGGGCGAGCTCGTCGACGGCGTCGAGCCCGAGCTGACCGACACTACCGAGGCGTCGCGGCTGAAGGCCGATCTCCGGCTCGTCGAGGTGATCCGCCGCGCCGCCGAGTCGCGTCTCGTGTCGGAGCCCGTCGAGCTCGTGCTGCGCCTCGAAGGGTCGTTCGTCTCGGTTCGCGCCCGCGAGGTGCGCGAGCTGGTCGCCGCGGCTCGTGCCGAGCTCGGACTGACCGCCGCGGCCCGTGAGCGTTTTCGCATGGACCTGCTGCGTCGCTTCTACGAGCGGTACGGACGGCTGCTCGGCTACGCCGCAGTGCGCAACTTCGACGAGGTCGAGCGGACGCTGCGCGCGGGCGGCTACCTCGACCGGGTGCTCAAGGCGGCGTGGCCGGTCGTCGCGCCCGACACGCTCGTGCATTCGCTGCTGACCTCGCGCGCCGCCCTCGAGGAGGCCGCCGGCGGCATCCTCGACGCCCGGGAGCAGAAGCTGCTTTGGCGCCGCGGCCGCGGCTGGTCGGAGGGCGACGTGCCGCTGCTCGACGAGGCGCACGCGCTCGTCGGCACCGCGCCGCGGCGGTTCGGGCACGTGATCGTCGACGAGGCGCAGGATCTGACGCCGATGCAGCTGCGGATGATCGCTCGGCGCGCCGCCGACGGCTCGCTGACGATCCTCGGGGACGTCGCGCAGGGAACGGGCGCCGTGCCATACGCGAGCTGGGACGAGGTGCTCCCGCACCTGCCGGGCGGCGACGAGGCCGTGGTCGAGGAGCTGCGCCACGCGTATCGCGTGCCGCGGGAGATCATGGATGTCGCACTGCCGCTCCTCGACGCGATCGCACCCGAGATGGCGCCGCCGATCTCTTCTCGCACCGGCGGCGACCCGCCGGCGGTACGAGAGGTCGCCGGGGCCCACCTGGTCGCAGAGGCCTACCGGGAGGCGGCGCGGCTCGCCGACAAGGGTGGGCTGCTTGCGGTGATCGTCCCCGACGAGCTGCTCCCCGAGGCGCAGGACGGCGATCTGTGGGACGGGGTGCCGGCGCTGACGCCGCGCCGGGCGAAGGGTCTCGAGTTCGACCACGTCGTGGTGGTCGAGCCGGCGCTCATAGCGGCGCACGAGCAGGGCCTGCGCGAGCTGTATGTGGCACTCACGAGGCCGACGAAGACGCTCGTCGTGCTGCATTCGCGGCCGCTACCGGCGCAGATGTGCGCGGGCGAGGCGGCGGGCGCCGCCTCGCCCGCAGATGGACCCGACTAACCCGTCGCGACGGTCGCGTGCGCGGTCGACCGCACCGCGACCGGGCCGCGGAGGAGCAGCCCGGAGCCGATCGTGAAGATCGGGATCCCGATGATCACGCCGAGCCAGCCGATCGGCCCGATCACGAGCACCACGCCGACGATCGCACAGAACGCCGCCCACCACTTCGGGACGACGCCCGTGCGCCACCCGAGGACGGCAACGCTGCCGACAAGGAGGATCGCGGACAGCTCCACGCAGACGAACGCCGCGTCGCCGAGGTGATGCAGCGTCCCCGCGGTGCCCGCACTGATGTCGTCCTTGTTGATCGCAGCGTCGATGTCGCCACCCTGCGTCAGCATTCCGAAGATCGCGGCCGCGAGAGCTCCGCCGAAGGCGATCCGCGCGAGCGTCCCCTCCGGCCCGTCGGCCGACGCAAGGCGGCTCCGCAGCATCGCTGCGAAGCAGACGAAGGCGATGCAGCCGATCATGAACAGCCAGCCGCCGGCGAGGATCGGATTCGCGTTCCCCTGGACCCACGCGAGAACCTGGTCGTCCGTCGCCTTGTCCGACAGCGAATCGGACATGGTGGCGGCCACTACCTGCCCGACGATCCAGAGCACGACCGCGACGAATCCGAACGCGGTCATCGTCCAACGAGATTTGCCCACCTGAGTAGCCCCTTTGCTCGAGGATTGATCGTGCCGACCGCACCTCTTCGCAGGAGGCGCGTGCTCTCCTTCCGCTTCCGACCGGGCTCAGGCGGCGGCGATCACGACGGCGTTTCCGGACGGGTCGCGTAGCGCCCGCTCCTCCGCACCGGGCACCAGAATCGTGAGCTGCCGGAGCGACGCCGTACCCTCCGGCGCGGGCGGGGCGCCCGCGCTCTCCCACGTGTTGGCGCCGACGTGATGGTGGTATCCGCCCGCGCTCATGAACGCCGCCTGCGGGCCGAGCTGCGCCATCAGCTCGAAGCCGAGCAGGTCGCGGTAGAAGCCGACCGCGTCGTCGACGTCGGCGACGCGCAGGTGCACATGTCCCATCGTCGTCCCGTCCGAGAGACCGGCGAACGTTCCCGTCGCCTCCGCGATCAGGCCGTCGAGGTCGAGCGGCCAGGTGCCCATGCGCCGGACCTGACCCTCCCACAGGGCGCGCGGCCGGTCGGCGTAGATCTCGATCCCGTGGTGGTCTGGGTCGCGCAGGTAGAGCGCCTCGCTGACGAAGTGGTCGGACGCGCCGGTCAGCACGACCTGCTCGCGTACGGCGTGGGCGAGCCAGCGGGCGAGGTCGGCGCGCTCCGGCACGAGCAGCGCGAAGTGGAACAGGCCCGTGTAGCCGTCGGCCGGCGCAGCACCCGGCTCCTCGACGAGATGCAGCAGCTCGGCGCCGCTCGCGCCGAGGCTCGCCTCACCGCCGTTCTCACCGATCACCGAAAGCCCGATCGCGTCGCGGTAGTAGCCGATCGAGCGCTCGAGGTCGGAGACGGCGAGGTGCACCGCGCCCATCCGCGTCGCAACCGGCAGCTGCATGAGGCGAATGTAGACGTTTGAGACCGGCCCGAGCGGGGGCACGTGAAGGCGGATGCGTCCGCACCGCCCGGCTCTGCTCGTCGCCCTCCTCGCGCTCCTCCTGCTCGTCGCGGCCGGTTGCGGCGGCGGCTCGAAGTCCGCGAAGAGCAAGGGCACCGTCGTGCTCGGCACGAAGAACTTCCCGGAGGAGTTCATCCTCGGCCGGCTCTACAAGCAGGCGCTCGAGGCGAAGGGGTTCAACGTCGTCTACAAGGAGAACATCGGCTCCACGGAGCTGATCGACACCGCGCTCACCTCGGGTCGCATCGACATGTACCCCGAGTACACGGGCGTGATCGTGCAGGACGTGTTCGGCCACAGGCTGTCTGCGAAGACCGCCGAGGCGACGTACCGGCTCGCAAAGAAGCTCGAGGAGACGCGCGGCTTCACGCTGCTCGACCGGACACCGTTCTCGGACACGGATGCGGTCGCCGTGCTGAAGTCGACGGCGGCGAAGGACCACCTGCGCTCACTCGGCGACCTGAAGCACGTGCCGGGGCTCCGGCTCGGCGGCCTCCCGGAGTTCCGCACCCGCAACACGGGGCTCGTCGGCCTGCGCCAAAATTACGGGCTCACCGACGTCGACTTCGTGCCGCTGGCCGGCATCTCCCCCTATGTCGCGCTCGACTCGCACAAGGTCGATGCGGCGGCGGTGTTCTCCACCGACCCGCCGCTCGGCAAAAACTCCAAATACGTCGTGCTCGCCGACCCGGTGCACCAGTTCGGCTTCCAGAACGCAGCGCCGGTCGTCAGCCAGAAGCTGGTCGACAAGCTCGGCTCCGACTTCGCGAACACCCTCAACGCGGTGTCGGCGAAGCTGACGCAGAACGCGATCGTCGCGATGAACCGTGCGGTGATCGTCGACAAGCAGAAGCCGGCAGCCGTGGCGCACACGTTCCTGCAGGCGAACCAGCTCGACTAAATTTCACGCGCTCGACGTCGAAGCGCGAGCTGTGGTGTCAGGCACCTGCGCTGCCAGACAGTCGACTGATGCCGGGTGTCTGCGCGCGCAGCGCGTCTGACACCCACCACCACCACTACGAGACGACGCGGTAGACCTGGAAGACCTCGGCGTACTCGCGGTTCACGTTGACGCCGTGCGTGCGGGCGACGTTCCAGACGTACTCGGCGTTGGCGTAGCGCCGATGCTGCTGCGACGCGTAGCGCTCGAGTGCCGCGACCTTCCGCTCGACGTGACGGTGCTCGAGCGAGACGTACAGCTGGTAGCTGAAGTCGAAGTTGTTCCACGGGATCTCGTAGCCGAGGAGCGTCGTGCGCTTGAAGGCGCGCAGCCCCTCCTGCGCGACCGTCTGGTGATCCTGGTGTACGTCGTGGAGCGACGGCATGAAGACGCAGTCGGGTTGCCAGTCGTTCCAGACCTCGATCAGCAGCTCGAGAATCTCCTGCCGGTGACCCGGGAAGGTGCGCACGTCGAAGTCGTGCACCGTCAGGGTCGCGGGCGGGATCCCGATCTCGGCGGTCGCCTCGCGCACCTCGCGCGCGAGCGTGTCGGGCGCGTAGCCCTCCGGCAGCGAGCGGGTGGCGATCGAGAAGGCGACGTAGCGCACCTCGGCGCCCGCCTCGACGAGCCGCGCCGTCGTCGCGCCGCACCCGAACTCGCCGTCGTCGGTGTGCGGCGCCAGCACGAGCGCACGCCTGACGTCGCCGATCACGCGGGATCCGGCATTCCGGTCGCGGGGCCTGGGCTCGGATGCTGCGGCACAGGATCGGAGTAAACCAGCAGAGACCCCTCCGCCTCCACGGTCGGCAGGTCGGCGCGCGCGCCCACGGCGACCAGCGCGAGCAGGCCCCAGAAGGTCGGGTCCTCGAACAGCGAGTTGTAGAACAGGCAGTGCACGAGGATCGCTGAGAGCGTGAGGCCGAACGCAAGCCGGGCGTTCCCGTCGAACCCGCGGCCGAGCCTGCGGAACGCCGTGTGCAGCGCGGCCGCGACGAGGAGCAGGAAGAGCACGAGCCCGGGGAAGCCGGTCTCGGCGGCAACGGTGATCGGCGTCGTGTGGGAGGCCGCCGCCCTGGGTTCCTTGCCGCGCAGGTGCTGGAGGTCGGCGTAGCCGCGCCGGAAGCCGCCGACGCCGACGCCGATGATCGGATGGTGGACCGCGAGCCTGGCGCCGTTCGAGACGAGCGTCGAGCGGTCGCTCGTGATCGACGACAGTGACGTCCTGCCCTCGATCCGGTGCCGGATCTGCGGCGACGCGACGCCGGCGAGCACCAGCGCCACGACCGCGGCGGCGACCAGGAAGACGCTGCGCTCACGCCACACGACGATCGCGGCGATCACGACCGCGGCGGCGAGCGCGACGAAGCTCGACTGCGAGAACGAAGAGAGCAGGCCGACCCACGTGATCCCGATCGTCAGCACCGCTGCGACCGCCCAGAGTGGATCGCCGCGCCGCCGCAGCACGACGACCAGGCTCGCGAGGATGCCGACGACGAGGAAGCGCCCGTAGATCGACGGGTCGTAGAACACGGAGTTGACCCGGTAGAACCAGGCGCTCGGGGCGTAGGCGTTGTCGACGCGCACCTTCGGGTTCCAGAAGATGTCGCGAGACTCGTACTGCACGATGCCGATCACCGCGAAGATCAGCGCCATCAACGCGAGCTGCACGTAGAGCGTGAGCACCCAGGCGCGCGACCACACGAGGCGCGCCAGCGCGACGGCGAGCAGCCCGAACGGCAGCACGAAGAACAGCAGCTCGATCGCGCCCTGCCGCACGTCCTTCGTCCACAGGAACGACAGGCCGTCCCAGCCGACGAAGAGCGCGAGCGGCCACGCGAGCGGCCCCAGCTCACGGTTGCGCGGCTCCTCGCCGTAGAGCTCCCAGGCGAACGCGAGCGCGGCGACGCCGACGACGGCGTACAGGGGCAGCAGCAGGTTCGCCTGCGTCGACCCGAGGTGCACCGGTATGCGCGCCGGCACGCACGCGAGCGTCGCCAGCGCGAGCAGCCAGGGCACCCGCACAACGATCCACGCGCCCGCGACCGCAAACACCGCCGCGAGGACGGCGGCGGCGGCCAGCGCCCGGTGGTGGCCGGACGGGGCGAGATAGGCGACGAGCCCGCCGCAGCCGACCGCCCAGCCGACGAGCCCCGCGACGCGCAGGTCGCGCCGCGTGGCGACGAGCAGCAACGCCAGACCGAGCGCCCCGACTGCGCCGAGCGCCTGAGCTGCCGCCGCGCTCACGCGACCACCACGGCGCACTTCGCGGCGTGCCCGGCGGCGCTCACGTACAGGTGGTAGACGCCCGGCTTCCTCGGCGCGCGGAAGTGCAGCGTCCCGCGGGGCTTGGTGCCGGAGGCGCGATTCAGCCGCCACTGGACGGTCGGCGAGTCGGTCGACACCCGCAGCGCGAACTTGCCGCCGGGACGCACGACGACGCGGTCGCGCGCGAGCACGACGTAGCGCACCTGCGCGATCGCGAACGTCACGGGCTTGGAGACGTTCCCGGCGGCGTCCTGCGCGGCGATCGCGAGCACGTACCGGCCGGGCCGCACCGGCCGCGGCGGCTTTCCGAGCATCCCGTTCCAGACGAGGGTGCCGGCGAGCGGCTTGCGATATGTCAGCTCCACCTGCTTGCCGCGCACGAGCAGGATGCCGCGCGCCGGCTCGTCGACCCGGTAGTGGACGCGGAACACGTCGGCGTGCCCGTCACCGTCGGGTGAGATGATCGGGAACTGCGGGCGGCGCACGGTGATCGTGGGGGGCTTCGTGTCGAGCCGGATCGCGTTCGGCAGCTCGAACGTACGGTGCGGCAGCTTGACCACCGGCATGTAGATGCCGTCGGGCACCAGCTCGCCGCTCTCGGTTATGCCGTTCCAGACGAAGACGAGCTTCTTGCGCGGCGCGAAGGTGCGGTCGCTGACGAGCGTCGTGACCCGCTTGCGGTGCGCATCGACGATCCACACGTCGAGCCGTTCGCGCTTGCGCAGATAGAAGCGCACGTCGGCGGTGGTGCTCCCGGTCTTGCACGGCATCGGGCAGTTCGGCGAGAACACCTTCGTCACCTTGGTGCGGTAGATCGGCGACTTCTCGATCTTCGCGCCCTCGGTGATCGCGAACGCGACGGCCGTCGCCGCGAGCAGGACGAGGACGACCGCCGTCGACAGGACCCGGGCCACGAGCGACCGATTCTACGTCGCGCGCCGAAGCCCTCAGCGAGCGCCTATTCGGCTGCCGGGGAGAACCGCCGAAGCCGGAGCCGCTGGATGCCCCAGAGCGCGAGCGAGACCGCGCCGACAGCGAGGCAGACCTCGATGATCGCGGTCGACGCCGGCACGCCCACGAGCTTGATCCCCGAGAGGACGAGCGTGAACGAGAAGGCGGTGCGAAGCGCCCGCTCCGGCACCCGGATCGACAGGTGCGAGCCGATCAGCACGCCGGGGATCGAGCCGGCGAGCAGCCACGCCATGGCGTGCAGGTCGACGTTCCCGTGCAGGAGATGCCCGGCGCCCGCCACCCACAGGAGCAGCGAGGCGTGCAGCAGGTCGGTGCCCACGATCCGCGGCGCCGTGAGCGGGTAGAGCAGCAGCATCGCCAGGCCGAAGAAGGTGCCCGAGCCGACCGAGGTGAGGCCGACGACGAGTCCGCAGACCGCTCCGATCGCGATCGCGGCCGCCTTGTCGCGGCGCGAGAGATGCAGCGGCGCGTCCGACGCGGTGCCCCGGACGAACATCTTCAGCGCGAACCCAACTCCTCCGAGGATCAGGGCGCCCCCCACCACGCGGCCCATCGTCGACTGCGTCGCGTCGGAGAAGGAGCTCGCGATCTGTACGCCGAGGAGCGACAACGGCGCCGAGCCGATCAGCATCCAGAGCGCGAGCGGCACGTGCACGTTGCCCAGCTGCCGGTGGCGGAACGCGCCGAACGACTTGAAGACCGCACCGTGCAGGATGTCCGTTCCCACCGCCGTCTTCGGGTCGAACCCGAAGAGCAGGATCAGCATCGGAGTCATCAACGAACCGCCGCCCATGCCCGTCATGCCGACGAGCACTCCGACCGCGGCGCCCGCGATCACGAACTGCCAGGTCATGGAGTGTCGGACGCGCCCGG
>JBOGZX010000019.1:0-1976 GCA_050697615.1 Gaiellaceae bacterium | reverse complement strand
CTGCAGGATCTCCGGCTTCGTCAGCTTCGGGAAGACGATGACCTCGTCGATCCGGTTCAGGAGCTCCGGCCGGAACACCTTCTTCAGGTCGCCCATCACCCGCGACTTCATGTCCTCGTACGACAGGCCCTGCTCGTCGGACAGGTTGAAGCCGAGCGAGACGTTCTTCGAGATCGACGCCGAGCCGATGTTCGACGTCATGATCACGATCACGTTGCGGAAGTCGACCTTCCGGCCCTGCGAGTCGGTCAGCTTCCCGTCCTCCAGGATCTGCAGGAGGATGTTGAACACGTCGGGGTGCGCCTTCTCGATCTCGTCGAAGAGGACGACCGAGTACGGCTTCCGGCGCACGGACTCGGTGAGCTGGCCGCCCTCGTCGTAGCCGATGTAGCCGGGCGGCGAGCCGACGAGCCGCGACACGGCGTGCTTCTCCATGTACTCCGACATATCGATCTGGATCATCGCGTCCTCGTCGCCGAACAGGAACTGCGCGAGCGTGCGCGCCAGCTCGGTCTTGCCGACGCCGGACGGCCCGAGGAAGATGAACGAGCCGGTCGGCCGCTTCGGGTCCTTGATGCCGGCGCGCGCGCGGCGGATCGACTTCGAGACGGCGATGATCGCCGCGTCCTGGCCGATCACCCGCTTGTGCAGCTCCTCCTCCATGTTGACGAGCCGCTGCGACTCGGCCTCCGTCAGCTTGAACACGGGGATGCCGGTCCACATCGAGACGATGTCGGCGATCTCCTCCTCGCCGATCGACGGCTGCTCGGTCTGCTCGGCCTCGCGCCACTGCTCCTCGAGCTCGCACTTCTTCTGCGTCAGCTTGCGCTCCTTGTCGCGCAGCGACGCGGCCTTCTCGAACTCCTGGCCCTCGATTGCGGCTTCCTTGTCCTTGCGGACCTTTTCGATCTCGTCTTCGAGCTCGCGGTAGCGCGGCGGCGCGGTCATCGTCTTGATGCGCATCCTGGACGCGGCCTCGTCGATCAGGTCGATCGCCTTGTCGGGCAGGTGCCTGTCCTGGATGTAGCGCTCGGCGAGCGTGGCCGCGGCCTCGAGTGCCTCGTCGGTGATCTTGCACCGGTGGTGCGCCTCGTAGCGGTCGCGCAGGCCGCGCAGGATCTGCACGGTGTCGTCGGTCGACGGCTCCTCGACGCGGATCTGCTGGAAGCGCCGCTCGAGCGCGGCGTCGCGCTCGAGGTACTTGCGGTACTCGTCGAGCGTCGTCGCGCCGATCGTCTGCAGCTCGCCGCGCGCGAGCGCCGGCTTGAGGATCGAGGCGGCGTCGATCGCGACCTCTGCGGCGCCGGCCCCGACGAGGTTGTGCAGCTCGTCGATGAACAGGATGATGTCGCCGCGCTGGGTGATCTCCTTCATCACCTTCTTCAGGCGCTCCTCGAACTCGCCGCGGTACTTCGACCCGGCGACGAGCGCCGCGAGGTCGAGCGTGTAGATCTGCTTGTTCTTCAGGATGTCCGGCACCTGGTTCGCCGAGATCCGCGACGCGAGCCCCTCGACGACCGCGGTCTTGCCGACGCCCGGCTCGCCGACCAGCACCGGGTTGTTCTTGGTCCGACGGGACAGGATCTGCATGATCCGCTCGATCTCGGTCTCTCGGCCGACGACCGGATCGAGCTTGCCCTCGGACGCCAGCTTGGTCAGGTTGCGCCCGAACTGATCCAGCAGCTTGGAGGACTTCTTGCCCTCGCCGCCCGGGCCTGCGCCCGCGCCGGCTCCGGCCGCGGCGCCGCGCTGGCGGCTGCCGGGACCGGACAGCATCCGGATCACCTCATTGCGGATCTTCTCGGAGTCGGCATCGAAGTCGAGCAGGATCCGGGCAGCGACGCCCTCGTTCTCGCGCACCAGACCGAGCAGGATGTGCTCGGTGCCGATGTAGTTGTGGCCGAGGCTCAGCGCCTCGCGCAGCGCCAACTCCAGGACCTTCTTCGCGCGCGGGGTGAACGGGATCTGACCGGAGG
>JBOGZX010000018.1:0-2612 GCA_050697615.1 Gaiellaceae bacterium | reverse complement strand
TCGCGCGCGAGCGCGGCATCGAGTTCGCCTCGCTGCGGGGCACGGGCCCCGACGGGCGCATCGTCGCGGACGACGTCGAGCGGGGCGCCGCAGCTCCTCAGCCGTGGGCGCGCGAAGCGGCCGGCGGCGAGATCGAGACGGTGGCGCTGACGAACATCCGGAGGACGATCGCGCGCCGGCTGACCGCGGCCTGGCAGGCGCCCGTGTTCCAGCTGACGGTGAGCGCCGACATGACGCGGGCAGGCGAGCTCGTCGAGCGTGCGCGCGAGCTCAACCCGGACGTCCGCGTGACCGTCACCGACGTGCTCGCCAAGGTGTGCGCCACGGCGCTGATGCGCCACCGCGACGTGAACGTCCAGTACGCCGACGACTCGCTGCTCCGGTTCCCGACGGCGAACGTCGGCATCGCGGTCGCGGCGCCGCAGGGCCTGGTCGTCCCGGTGCTGCGCTCGGTCGAGCGGCAGTCGCTGGCCGAGGTCTCGGCGGCGCGCGCGGACGCGGTCGGCCGTGCGCGGGAGAGCCGCCTGACGACGTCGGACATGGAGGACGGCACGTTCACGATCTCCAATCTCGGGATGTACGGCATCGAGCAGTTCGTCGCGGTGATCAACCCGCCGCAGGCCGCGATCCTGGCCGTGGGCGCGACGGTCGAGACCGCGGTCGTGCGCGACGGCGCGGTCGAGGTGCGGCCGATGATGACGATGACCCTGACGGTCGACCATCGGGCGGTCGACGGCGCCGAGGGCGCCGCCTTCCTGCGCACCGTGAAGCTGCTCGTCGAGGACCCCGCGCTCGCACTGTGAGCAGCGTAGGCTCGACGGAGCTGGTCCAGGGAGCGGAGGTGGCGGCTTTGCCGCCGCTGGAGCGGGAATGAGCAGCGTAGGCTCGACGGAGCTGGTCCGGGGAGCGGAGGTGGCGGCTTTGCCGCCGCCGGAGAGGGAGCTGTGATCGATATCGGCTCGACGCGAGTCTGCTACCTCGTCCGCGACTTCGATCTGGGGCGCGACTTCTACAAGCGCGTGCTCGGGTTCGAGGAGACGTTCGTCGACTGGGGCGACAGGTGGTCGAAGCTCGAGAACGGGCGGATGCGGATCGCGCTCGCGGAGGGAGAGCCGGCCGAGGCCGGGGTCGCGACCGTCGACGTGGCGGACGTGAAGGCCGAGGCCGACCGGCTTCGCGGCCTGGGCTTCGACGTCGGGGTCGTGATCGAGCTCGCAGGCCAGATGCGGCTCGTCGACGTGTTCGATCCGGACGGGAATCGCGTCCAGCTCGCGCAGCCGCTCGAGGGATGATCCGCACCGGCTCGCACGCCGACCTTCCGTTCATGCGCTCGATGTTGCCGCACGCCTACGGCTGGCGCGTGAACCAGCTCGACGCGGAGATCCCGCTGACGCGGTACGTGGAGAACTGGGGGCGCGCCGGCGATGTGGCGCTCGTGGCGATGGAGACCGGGCATCGCGTGGGCGCGGCATGGTTTCGGCTGTTTCGCGCGTCGGCGCCGGGCTACGGCTTCGTCGACGAGCAGACGCCGGAGCTGACGATCTCGATCGTTCCGTCGCGCCGCAGGCACGGGGTGGGGCAGGAGCTGCTCGAAGCGCTCCTCGGGAAGGCGCGCGGGGAGGGCCACGGCGCAGTGTCGCTCTCGGTGGAGTCGGACTCGCGTGCGGTGGAGTTCTACGAGCGCAACGGCTTCGAGCGCGCCGGCGAGTCCGGCACGGCGCTCGTCATGCTCACGCGCCTGCACGACTGACGACTGACGACCGGCGGACGCCGGCCGGGCGGGTCCTGCCATCATCGGACGATGCCGCCCCTCGACGCGAAGACCCGCGCGCAGCTTCGCGACAGCGCGTTCGCCTACATCGACTCGCACGGCAAGCGCCGCCTGCCGATCAACGACGCTTCACACGTGCGGAACGCGCTCGCACGCTTCAACCAGGTGTTGTTCGAGGACGAGGCTGCGCGCGACCGGGCGCGGCTGCGGCTGCTGCGCGCCGCGCAGAAGCACGGCGTCGCCCCGATCGGGTTCGTAAGCGCGCAATTGCAGCCGCAGCGACGCCTGCCGAAGGGGCACGTCACGTTTCTGCTCACGGACATCGAGCGGTCGACCGACCTCCTCTCTCGGCTCGGCGAGGGGTACGTGCAGGTCGCCTCGACGGTGCGGAGGATCATGCGTCGCGAGATCCGCATGGCCGGCGGACACGAGGTGGACGCCCGCGGCGACGAGTTCTTCGCCGCGTTCGCACAGGCCTCTGCGGCGCTCGCGGCCGCCGTCGAGATCCAGCGCAGGCTCGCGACCGAAGCCTGGCCGAAGCAGGCCGCCGTGCGCGTCCGCATGGCTCTCCACAGCGGCCGGCCGACGCTCACCGAGACCGGATACGTCGGGCTCGCCGTTCACGCGGCCGCGCGGTTCTGCTATTGCGCGCACGGCGGCCAGATCGTCCTCTCGGGATCGGCGCGCACGGGCATCCTCGACGAACCGGCCGACGGCGTCAGCCTCCGCAGCCTCGGCACCTGGCGGTTCCAGGGGCTGCGCGAGCCGGAGGAGCTCTTCCAGGTCGAGACGGACGGCCTGGCCTCTGACTTCCCGCCGCTGCGCGCGGCCGAGAGGGCGC
>JBOGZX010000017.1:0-4441 GCA_050697615.1 Gaiellaceae bacterium | reverse complement strand
TGCACGGCGTGGCGAAGCTGTTGCCGGTCGCCCGAATCGAGCCGCCTCCCACCCAGGCGACGTCGACATCGACGCCGCGCGCGAAGAACTCGACCGGAGGATCGGGGTTCGCGTAGTAGACGAGCGGATCGTCCTCCTCGTGGCTGCCGACGGAGACGACGGACGAGAAGCGCCAGGGGAACGACTCCACCGGCATGTTGTGGGCCGCGGCGACAAGCACCGTGCCGCTGAAATAGGCCGTGTCGGCGAGCTCGTGCAGGATGTCTCCGAACTGCCGCTTCGTCGTGGAGAGGCTCATGTTGACGACGTCGTAGCCCTGCGCGACCGCCCACCGGAGCCCGGCGAGCAGCACCTTGCCGGTCCCGGTGAACCCGGCCCCGAGCACCCTGACCGAGTAGATCTCCGCGTCGGGCGCGAGCGACTTGACGACGCCGGCGCACGCGGTGCCGTGCCCGCAGAGGTCTCCCTCGGTGTCGTCGTCGGCGATCGGCTCGCCGTCCTCGTCGACCGAGATCACCACTGCGCCCGAGATCTCGCCGACCGCCGGATGCGCCCGCTCGACGCCGCTGTCGAGGATGCAGACGCGCACGCCCTTGCCGGTCGCTCCGCCGAACGCCCATTCGCGGTCGACGCGCTCCGGCAGCGGGTTCTCGATCCCGATCCGGCCGGCGGCGTCACGCGGCAGCGACCACGCGGGAAGCAGCTCCTCCTGCTCTTCGTCTGCTTCCTCGGCGGCCATCGCCGCGACGTCGCTCACGGCGGCGATGCTACGCCGTCGCCGCGGTCGCCGCCTCGGCCGCCGCGCGAGCCCGCGCGGCGCGTTCGTCGCCGGGTGAGACGGCCAGGTTCGCCTCGACGAGCAGGGACGCGGCGGCCGCGGCGGCCGCGGCGAGCAGCGCCGCGGCTGCGGCATCGGGCTGAAACGCGGGCTCCGCCGTCGACGCGAGCTGTCCGGCGAGGACGGCGACGTCCGCGCAGCACTCGGCGATCTCGAGCGGCACCGCAGCCGCCTGCTCGAGCGCACGGCCGAGCAGAAAATCGGCGCGCGCGTCGCCGCGGTCGCCTGCCGTCCCGAGCGCCGTACGCGCGGTCGCGAAAGCGTGCGCGTCCGCCGGCGCCAGCCGCAGCAGCCTCTCGGAGAGCGCAACGGCCTGCGCCGCGTCGGCGGCGAAGGCGGAGCTGCGTCCCACCTTCGCCGCCACCGCGGCTGCGAGCGCACCGACCAGCGCTGCGGCGGCTCCGGCTGCCGACGCATTGCCGGGGGACCCGAGCTCGCCGACCACCGAGGCCAGATCGAGCGTCCCCTCCTCCGGGCCGAGCAACTAACCCCCCGTGAGACGGGTGCGCGCTTCCGCGAGGAGCCGCGGCGTCGGGCTCAGTCCCGACTCTGCGAGCGCCGACTCGAGGTCTGCGACGAGCCGCTCCCGAAGCTCCGCGTCCCGTTCGGCCCGGGCGAGCAGCTCGTCCAGTCCGGCGCGCATTGCGGGCAGCTCCTGCGCCGCCTCCACCCACCCGGCCGGAGCCGGAGGAAGTGCGGCAAGCTGGTGCGCCAGCTTCTCTATGTCGATCGTCGTCATCTCGAATCACCCGTCTACTGGACGGTGCGAGGGCTCGACATCTTCCATCGCCGCCTTCAATTTCTCGAGGCAGCGCGAGATCCGGCTTGCGATCGTGCCCGGAGGGATGTCGAGCGCCTCCGCGATCGTGCGGTAGCTCTCGTCGCGGGCGAAGAACCGGTCGAGGATCTCCTGGCAGGCCTCCGTGAGGTGCCGGAGCGACTCGCGAACGGCGAGCGCCTCGTCGAGCGATGCCACGCGGTCGTCGACCCCCGCCGGCTCCACGTCGTCGATCGGCGTCTCGTGCCGGTCGGCCCGCAGCCGGTCGATGCACGTTCGGCGCGTCAGCTGTGCGATCCACGGCCTGACCGAGCCGTCGTCGCGCAGCTTCGGGAGCTGCTCGAATACCTTCGCGAAGACATCCTGGAACGCGTCCTCCGCGTCGCTCGGCGGCAGCCGGAACGCCTGCACGCAGATCGCGTAGACGTAGCGCGAGAACCGCTCGACGAGCATGTTCCAGGCCTCGTCGTCGCCGTCGCGACAGCGCCTGACGAGCGCCGCATCCGAGATCGGCCGGGTCGCCTCCACCCGCCGATCTTAGTGCGCCGGGGTTGCGCCGGCCCGCCCCCCGTGCCAAGATTCGGTCAGGGAAGGGAATCGAATCTTCGGGGAGGGAGAGTTGTGAATATGGCCCTGGTGCGAGATCGCCGCGTTCTCGCAGCGCTTGTCACGGGATCGGCCCTTGCGCTCGCTCTCGTACTCGTCGGACGCGGAAACGCCGGGAACAGCGACGGGACGCTCACGATCTTCGCCCTCCCGGCGCACCTGACGGCCGGCAACACGGGCTTCGCCGGCGCCGCGTTCACACCGACCGGGGCCGGAACCGAGAATCACGGCACGGCGACCCACGTGACGATCGCGCTGACGTTTCCGGCGGTACCCGGCAGCGTCCAGGTCACATCCTGTCCCGGAGTGTCGTCGGTAGCGGGCGTGACCGCGACGTGCGCGATCAAGAACGTGAAGGACGGTCAGACGGTGAAGATGTTCGCGACCTATCGCGGCGCGAGCAGCGGGTCCGTCGACGGGCAGGTCGTGTGGGACGTGCCCAGGCGCGGCGGCAAGACGGGCGGCCGGAACACGGTGCTCTCGAGCAGTGAGGCCGTGGCGGTCTTCGCGGCCGGGAGTTCGTTCGGCGGCGACTGCACACCCGCGCCCGGCAGCGTCAGCGGGAGCGATTCCACGATCGGCAAGAGCACGTCGCTCACGTACGCCGTCACTGCCGACAGCTCGCTCGGATTCCCGTGCACGCCGGCGGAAGCCGGCGTCGAGCAGGGCGACCTCGACGGTCACACGCCCGGCATCTGGAGCCTGTCGATCGCACCGCTTGCAGGCGGCGCGGCGGCACACGCCGTCCTGACGCTCGACAACATCCCGCTCGATCCGGGCGACAATGGGGTTGCCGACTGGGACGACATTCGCAACATCCATCTGTTCGAGCTGCTCGGCGATCCGGAAAGCCCCCAGCGTGTCCCGAGGTGCGGGGAGCCGGGCGACACCATGCCGTCCGGCGTCGATGCATGCGTCGTCCACAAGAAACCGCACGGCGCAGGCGTCCAGTTCACCGTGAACATCCTCGGAACCGCCGTCGACCCCAGGTTCACGAGCTAGGAAAAGGAGAGCCGAACCCGTCTGCTCGGCGCGGCAAGCCGCATCGTGGCGATCAGACGCCGATGTTGCTTTGGCGTACCGGCTGTGCCAGAATTCTACGGTCAGGTTGGGGTCGGAATCTGCGGAGGGGGAGTGGACAACATGGCAGTACGTCTGGACCGCCGCGTCGTCGCGGTGCTTCTTGCAGGATCGATCTTCGCGTTCGCGCTGGTGCTCGTCGCGCGCGCCCACGCGGGCAGCAACAACGCCGCGTTCAGCACGTTCGCCTCACCGACCCAGTTGACGACCGGCGAGACCGGCTTCGTCGGAGCGAAGTTCACGCCCGCCGGAAAGGGCAACAGCGGCACGGCGACGCACGTGACGATCACGTTGACCTTTCCGGACGGCACGAGTGGCATCAGCGTCTCGACCTGCCCCGGGACGTCGTCCGTCAGCGGCCTCACGGCCACCTGCACGATCGGCACGATCCACAACGGCCAGCAGGTGAAGATGTTCGCCACGTACACCGCCGGCCCGAGCAGCCTCGACGCGTCGATCACCGGGAACGTCGTCTGGGACGTTCCGAAGGGAGGCGGCGCGACCGGTGGACAGAACACCGCCGGCCCGCTGACGGCGCCCGTCTCGGTCTACTCCTCGGGCGCGACGTTCGCGGGCAAGTGCTCGTTCAACTCGAGTGACAGCGTCAGCGCGTCCGACGCCGACCCGACCGTCGGCAAGAGCACGTCCGTCGCCTTCGGAACGGTCGACAGCACGCTCGGCTTCCCCTGCACGGGGGCCCAGGTCGGCGTCGATCCCACGGTCACGCCCTCGGGGCACACGAAGGGGATCTGGACGGTCACGGTGGTGCCCCTCTCGGGCGGCACTGCGGCGAACGCCGTGCTGACGCTCGACGAGCTGCCCCCCGGCACGAACTGGAAGCAGGCCCAGCTGTTCGAGATCTCGGACGCCGCCGACCTGACGCTGGTTCCGCAATGCACGTCGGCAACCGCTCCGCCGACCGTCGGCGATGCGTGCCTCGTCAACCAGAAGAAGTACGGCCGCAAGGGCGTTCAGTTCTTCGTGAACGTGCTCGGGACCGGGATCGACCCGAGGTTCACGAGCTAGCGACTCAGACGAGCTGTGCGGTCGCCGCGGTGAGACGCGCCGCGGCGACCGCGTTTCCCTTGCGGTCGTAGCGGGCGACCGCCTCGCCGACCACCGTGCGGGCCTCGTCGGTC
>JBOGZX010000016.1:0-2373 GCA_050697615.1 Gaiellaceae bacterium | reverse complement strand
ACCGCGATCTGCGCGGTCTGACGCTGCTCGAAGCCGCGGCCGTCGGCGGTGAGACGCTCGCGGTCGACGCGCTCGCGAACGCGATCGGCCCCGCTGTCCGGGCGAGCCTCGACCCGACGCGCGTGGCCGTCGCGATGAGCGGCGGCGTCGACAGTGCGGTCGCGCTCCTCAGGGCGGGCCCGCAGGCGGTGGGGGTGACGCTTCGCCTCTGGCTCGACCCGAACGGACCCGACGCGGAGCGTGCGTGTTGCTCCCCGAGCGCCGTGATCGCCGCGCGGGAGCTCTGCCATGGCCTCGGCGTACCGCACGTCACGCTCGACCTGCGCGAGGCGTTCCGCCGCGCGGTCGTGACGCCGTTCGTGCGCGGGTACGCACGCGGGGAGACTCCGAATCCCTGCGTCCGCTGCAACAGCGGCTTCCGGTTCGCCGAGTTGCTCGCGTTCGCGACGCGCGTCGGCGCGAGCCGCCTCGCAACCGGTCACTACGCCCGCATCGTCGAGCGGGACGGCACGCTGCTGCTCGCACGCGCCACCGACCCCGCGAAGGACCAGAGCTACATGCTCGCGCGGCTCGACCCGCGGTCGCTCGACCGGATCTGGTTTCCACTCGGCGACCAGACGAAGGACGAGACGCGGGCCGAGGCGGCGCGTTCCGGGCTCGAGGCTGCGGGCCGGGCGGAGAGCCAGGAGGCCTGCTTCCTCGCGGGCGGCGACTATCGCTCGTTCCTCGCGCGGCACGGGCTGTCCGTGCAGCCGGGCGCTGTCGTCGACGAGGCGGGACTCCGGCTCGGGTCTCACGACGGCTTCTGGCGGTTCACGCCCGGACAGCGGCGCGGCCTCGGCGTCGCCGCCGCCGAGCCGCTCTACGCGCTCGCCACGGACGCGCGCACGAACACGGTCGTCGCGGGTCCCAGAGCCTCGCTCGCTCGCACGCGCGTCTCCGCGCGCGGACGGATGCACGCGCCGGTGACGCGCGTGTCCGTAAAGCTGCGCTACCGCTCGCCGGCGGTCGGGGCGACCGTCGAACGCACGGCGAGGGGGTTCCGCCTGAGCCTCGACGAGCCGGCCTACGGCGTGGCGCGCGGCCAGGCCGCCGTTCTCTACGAGGGCGACATCGTCGTGGGTTCCGGCCTGGTCACGTCCGCCGCCTCCGTCTAGTGTTAAACGGTGCTCGCCTTCTCGTTCGGAGATCTCGCCGATCTCGCGCTTGCGATCTTCCTCATCCTCGTCGGCCTCGGGCTCGCCTGGGCCTTCCTGCGCCTGGCCGTAACGTTCGACCGACTTTCTTCGTTGATCCGGGGAGCAGAGCGTGAGGTTCTGCCGGTGGTCAACAAGGTCGGAGGATCGGTGGATCGGGTGAACGCGCAACTCGACAAGCTCGACACGGCAACGGACAGCGCGGTCGACGCCGTCGAGGCGGTCGACGAGGCCGTACGCTCGGCGAGCTTCGCCGTGAAGCGCCCCGTGCAGAAGCTCGCGGGACTCTCGGCGGGCGTCTCGCACGGCTGGTCGTCGTTTCGCACCGAGCGCAACTGGCGCGACGCCGTCGAGGAAGGAAAAACGGCGGCCGCACGCCGGGAGCGCGACCTCGACGACGACCTGAAGCCGCGGCACGGGGAAGGACGCGATGACTGACGAGATCACGCTCACCTTTCCGCGCGGGCCCGACTTCCATCCGGTCGCGCACCTCGTGCTGAGCGGGCTCGCGGTGCGGCTCGACCTGACGGTCGAGAGCCTGGAGGACCTCCAGCTGGCGCTCGACGCCCTGCTCGACCAGACCGATCCGGGCGCGGACCTGGGAGAGCTGACGGTCAGCATGATCCTGCAGGACCACGAGCTCCAGACACGGGTCGGCCCACTGGGGCGGCGACTGCTCGACGAGATCGACCAGGAGGCCGGAGACGACCTCTCGCTCCGGCGCGTGCTCGAGTCGACGGTGGACGACGTGCTCGTCGACGGCGACTCGGTGCGCCTGACCAAGCTGGTGGCCCGTGGCTGAGACCGACAAGATCCTGCTGCGCCGCTACCACGAGCACGGCGACCTGCACGCGCGCGAGCAGCTGATCGAGCAGTACATGTCGCTCGTCCGCTCCCTGGCGCGGAGGTACAGCTACCGCGGCGAGCAGCTCGACGACCTCGTCCAGATCGGAGCGATCGGCCTGATCAAGGCGATCGACCGCTTCGACCTCGATCGCGGAGTCGAGCTGACCACGTACGCGACCCCGAACATCATCGGCGAGATCAAGCGCCACTTCCGCGACCGCGGCTGGGCGGTTCGCGTCCCGCGCGGATTGCAGGAGCTGAACGTGCAGCTCTCGAAGATCATCGAGCAGCTCACCGTGCAGCTCGGCCGCTCGCCGACGATCCCGGAGCT
>JBOGZX010000015.1:0-1787 GCA_050697615.1 Gaiellaceae bacterium | reverse complement strand
TTCGCGCCCGACTTGCCGCTCTGCTTCTCGATCCGGCGGAGATAGGAACGGTGCGCGGTGCGGTCGATCCAGTACGTGAGCGGCACGTACGCGACCGCATAGAAGATCCCCCACGCGAGCCGGATCGGCAGCGGCGAGCTCTTGAACACGAACACGAACGCCACGAGCATCAGCACGCCCATGATCCCGCCGCGCCGGAGCGCCCGCTCCCACGTCGGCGGCGGAACCGGACGAACCGTCCGGCCGCGTCGGTCCTTTGCGGCCGGACCCTGCCGGCCCGTCCGAGCGGGTCTGTTCGTCGAGCGCTCCTTCTCCTTCGCCTCCCGCTCGGCGCGAAGCTCCTGCGGATCGAGCGGGACCTCGTTGCCCTCCTCGTCGACGACGACGTACCCGTATTCGTGCCGGAAGCTCTTCTGGCGGCGCCGGCGCTGCTTGCGAGAGGGCATCCACCCAGGTTAGCGCCGGTACGCCACCGTCCCGCCCTTGACGACGGCCCCAACCACGTCGCCGGCGAGGTGATAGGCGAGGTACCGCCAGTCGGGCGCGTCGAGCAGCACGAGGTCCGCGATCAACCCCGGAGCTATGCGCCCGACCCGGCCGGCCCGGCCGAGGACGTGCGCCGCGTTCACGGTGACGGCGCCGAGCGCCTCGCCCGGCGAGAGCCTCAGCTGCGTGCAGGCGAGGGAGCACACGAGCGGCAGGCTGGTGGTGAACGCGCTGCCGGGGTTGAGGTCGGTCGCGAGCGCGATCGCGGCCCCGGCGTCGACGAGCGCGCGGGCGGGCGGCATCGGCCGTCCGAGGAAGAGCGCGCTCGCCGGCAGCAGCACGCCGGTTACGTCGCCGGCGGCGAGGGCGGCCACGCCGTCCGCCCGCGTCGCCTCGAGGTGGTCGACGGAACGCGCGCCGAGCTCGACCGCGAGCGGCACCGCTCCGCTCTCGGTGAACTGATCGCCGTGGAGGCGCAGCGCGAGCCCGGCGTCCCGGCACGCGGCCAGATACCGCCGCGCCTGGCCGGCGTCGAACGCACCTCGCTCGAGGAAGACATCGGCCGCGTCCGCGATCCCGGCGGCCTCGGGAAGCACCTCGGCGAGCACGTAGTCCAGGTATGCATCCGCGTCCGGCTGCTCCGGCGGCACGGCGTGCGCGCCGAGCCAGGTCGGACTGCCGCCCGCCCGGGCGACGCAGCGCAGCGACGCGAGCTCGGTGTCGTGGTCTAGCCCGTAGCCGGACTTTCCCTCCCAGGTCGTCGTCCCGTGCCCGAGCATCCAGCCCGCATGCAGCTCGACCCGCTCGCACAACGCGTCCTCGGCGAGCGCCCGCGTCGCCTCGACGGTGGAGAGGATGCCGCCGCCGGCCGCGTGCAGCTCCTGGTAGGTCGCCCCGGCGGCGCGGAGCGAGAACTCCTCGACGCGATCGCCTCCCCAGGCGGGGTGCGTGTGACAGTCGACGAGGCCCGGGACGGCGCACATGCCCCGGCCGTCCAGCTCCTCGACCTCTCCGGCCCACGGAATCGCCCGCAGCAGCCCCGGCAGGTCGCGCATCCGCCCCACCGCCTCGATGCGGTCGTCGCGGCAGAGGACGAAGGCCTCCTCGACCAGCTCGACGTCGCCGAGCGCACGGCCGCGCAGCGGCGCGGCTTCGCCGGCCGACCACGCCGCCTGTGCCAGGTCGCGGATCAGCAGTCGCACGTGCTAGTGACGCGACCGGCAACGTTCGCCGGGTCCCTGGCTCGCGATCACACTTCGTGCTGCCGCGTCCTCGGTCGTGTCCATAGGCAGGCTATGGAC
>JBOGZX010000014.1:0-1776 GCA_050697615.1 Gaiellaceae bacterium | reverse complement strand
CGCGTAGGCTCCGTCGACGAGGCGGTGGTCGTAGGTGAGCGTCAGGTTCATCATCGAGCGGATCGCGATCGCGTCGGCTCCGCTCTGGTCGGTGATCACCCACGGCCGCTTCACGATCGCGTACGTGCCGAGGATCGCGGACTGAGGCTGGCTGATCACGGGCGTTCCGTGGAAGGTGCCGTAGCCGCCGGGGTTCGTGATCGTGAACGAGCCGCCGGCGACGTCGTCGGGCGTCAGCTGCTTGTCGCGTGCACGCTTCGCGATCTCCGAGATCGCCTTCGCCATGCCGAGCAGGTTCAGCGTCTCGGCGTTCTTCACCACCGGCACGATCAGGCCCTTACCGTCGGCGAGCTCGACCGCGAAGCCGAGGTTGACGAAGCTCTTCGTGACGATCTTGTCGCCGCGGATCTCGCCGTTCACGAACGGGTAGTCGCGCAGCGTCTCGGTCGCCGCCCGCGCGACGAACGCGAGGTAGGTCGGGTTGACGCCGTACGCGGCGGTGTACTCCTTCTTCAGCTTCGCCCGGATCGCGGCGACGTTCGACATGTCGACCTCGATCGCGCTCGTCACGTGCGCCGACGTGTCGAGCGACCTGCGCATGTGGTCGGCAATCCCTCGCCGCATCGCCGACATCGGCTCGAACGTCTCGCCCAGCTCGGGCTCGCTCGCCGGGGCCGACGCCGCCTGCGCGGCCGCGGGCGCTGCCGGCGGTGCGGCGGACGGAACGGCAGCCGGCGGCGGCGGGACGGCGGGCTGTGTGACGGGTTGTGCGGGTGCGGCGGGCTGTGCCTGTGCGCCGGCGTCGATGAATCCCTGGATGTCCTTCTTCGTCACACGGCCTCCCGAGCCGGTGCCCGGCACCTGAGCGGGATCGATGCCGTGCTCGGAGGCGATCCGCGCCACGACGGGCGAGACGAACGAGCGCCCGTTCTCGGAGGTCTCGGAGGTCTCGGAGGTCTCGGACTCGCCGGCCGCCGGCTCGAGCGCCCGCGCCTCCTCGGGTGCGGCCTGACCCTCGCTCGCCGCGGCGGTCGCAGCCTCGGCTGCAGGCTGTGTCGGCGGCTCGGGCGCCGCTGCGCCGGCCTCGCCGCCGATGCGCGCCAGCACGGTGCCGACGTCGACGGTCTCGCCTTCGGAGACCAGGATCTCGCTGACCACCCCGGACGCCGGCGACGGCACCTCGGTGTCGACCTTGTCGGTCGAGATCTCGAGCAGCGTCTCGTCCGCCTCGATCGTCTCCCCGACCTGCTTGCTCCACTTCGTGATCGTTCCTTCCGAGACGGAGACGCCCATCTGCGGCATCACGACGTCGATTGCGGTGTTGGTGGCCATCAGCGGATTGCGGTGTCGGTAGTCATCAGTAAGCAGCCAGCTCCTTGATTCCACGGACGACGTCGTCGACCTGGGGGATGTATGCCTTCTCCAGCACCGGCGCGAACGGCACCGGGCAGTCGGGCGCGGCGATGCGCTTCACCGGTGCGTCGAGGTGCTCGAACGCCTCCTCGGCGACCGTAGCGGCGATCTCGCCGCCGAAGCCGCCGGTGCGCGTGTCCTCGTGCAGCACCAGCACCTTCGAGGTCTTCCGGGCCGACTCGAGCACCGCCTGCTTGTCCCACGGCATGATCGAGCGCAGGTCGAGAATCTCGATCGACGACTCGGGCAGCGCCTTGGCCGCCTCCTCGGCGGTGTAGACCATGGCGCCCCAGGTGACGACCGTGACCTCCTCGCCCTCGGCGTGGATGCGCGCCTTGCCGATCGGCACCGTGTAGCGCTCCT
>JBOGZX010000013.1:0-3203 GCA_050697615.1 Gaiellaceae bacterium | reverse complement strand
TCCAGCAGATCGGCCTGTTCCCGCACATGACGATCGGCGAGAACATCGGCACCGTCCCGCGCCTGCTCGGGTGGCCGAAGGCGAGGATCCGCTCGCGCACGGCCGAGCTGCTCGAGCTTGTCGGCCTCGAGCCCGGCGACGCGCGGCGGTACCCGGCCGAGCTCTCGGGCGGGCAGCGTCAGCGCGTCGGGCTCGCGCGCGCGCTCGCGGCCGACCCGCCGCTGCTCCTGATGGACGAGCCCTTCGGGGCGCTCGACCCGATCACGCGCCTGCGGCTCCAGACGGAGCTCCGGCGGCTGCACCGCGAGGTCGGGAAGACCGTGATCTTCGTCACGCACGACGTCGACGAGGCAATCACGATGGGCGACCGGATCGCGATCCTGCGCCAGGGCGGGGTACTGGCGCAGTACGACACGCCGGACGCCATCCTCGCGCATCCCGCCGACGACTTCGTCAAGCAGTTCGTGGGCGAGGACCGGGCCCTGCGCCGGCTGGCGCTGCGCACGCTCGCCGACGTCGAGCTCGCACCGGAGGCGGCGGAGGATCCCGGCCCGCGCGTCTCCGTCCACACCACGCTCCGGAACGCCGTCTCGCAGATGCTCGAGACCAACGCCGACCTCGTCGTCGTCGAGGGCGACGACGGCGCCGTGCTCGGCGTGTTCCGTCTACGCGACGCGGGAGCGCTCCTTTGATCGGCCCGAGCTCGACAGAGCCGCGATGAGTGTCCTCGCGGGCGGCCCGGTCATCCCCAACTTCGGGCAGGGAAGCTCGTGCGTCACGGGCAACCACACCTTCTGCGCCGGCTGGGTGCGCGCCCACTGGGCCGACACGCTCGGGCCGGCGCTCGTGCAGCACCTCGAGCTCACCGGGATCGCCGTCGGGATCGGCTTCGCGCTCGCGTTCGCGCTCGCGCTGCTCGCCCACCGCCTGCGCCGGATCGAGCAGCCGATCGGGATCGTCTCCGCGCTGCTCTACACGATCCCGAGCCTCGCGCTCTTCCAGCTGCTCGTGCCGATCACCGGGATCACGTGGACGACCGTCGAGATCGCCCTCGTCGGCTACACGCTCGTGATCCTGTTCCCCAACATCGTCGCGGGGCTCGAGAGCGCGCCCGACGACGTGCTCGAGGCGGCGCGGGGCATGGGCCTGACCCGGCTGCAGACGCTGCTGCGTATCGAGTTGCCGCTCGCGGTGCCGGCGATCATCGGCGGCCTCCGGATCGCGGTCGTCTCGACGATCTCGATCGGGACGATCGCGGCCTTCCTGCTGCCGAAGGGCCTCGGCTACCCGATCTTCCTCGCCCTGAAGGATCCGACGCCGTTCAAGACCGAGATCTATTCGGCGGGAGCCCTGGCGATCGGCCTGGCGCTCGTCTGCGACGCCCTGCTGATCCTGACGCGGCGGGCGCTCGTCCCCTGGGCACGCGGAGCGCGGTCGTGATCGCCGACAGCGCGAGCCTGCACACGTTCGTCGAGGCCGGGCAGTTCATCGGCCACAACCCCGGCCTGCTCGCGACGAAGACGCTCGAGCAGCTCGAGCTCTCGGGCGCGGCGCTCGGGATCGCGCTCGCGGTTGCGCTGCCGATCGGGATCGCGCTCGGCCACCTGCACCGAGGCTCGACGCTCGCGATCGGCGCCTCGATCGTCGGCCGGGCACTGCCGAGCCTGGTGCTGATCGGCGCCTTCCTGACCGTGCTCGGGATCGGCTTCGTGAACAACATGGTGGCGCTCGCCGTGCTCGCGACGGGGCCGCTTCTGACGAACAGCTTCGACGGCGTCGACGGCGTCGACCGAGACGCGGTCGAAGCGGCCCGCGGCATGGGCATGACCGGCCCGCAGATCCTGCGCCGGGTCGAGCTGCCGCTCGCGACCCCGCTGCTCTTCACCGGGCTTCGCGTGGCCGCCGTGACCGTCGTCGCCACCGCGCCGATCGCCGCGATCGCCGGCGGCGGCGGGCTCGGGGACATCATCGTCAACCAGGCCAGCTACCGGCTGTCCGGCGTGCTCGGGGCGTCCCTGTGCGTGATGGCGCTCTCGGCGGCCGTCTTCGTCGGCCTGATCGGGTTGCAGGTCGCCGTAACGCCCAGGGGCCTTCGAGGGACTAGGGTCGAGGCCCAGCCACGAAAGGAGATGCTGTGATCAGGAAGCACACGCGGCGCGCCGCCAGGGCAGCGTTCGCGATCTCGCTCGGAGTCGCGATCGTCCTCGGGTTGTTCACCGCCGTCGAAGCCCGCCCCGCGCACGCGACGCCGGCAAGCACCAGGATCGTGCTCGGCACGAAGAACTTCCCCGAGGAGTTCGTCCTCGGGCAGCTCTACAAGCAGGCGCTTCAGGCGAAGGGGTTCGCCGTCACCTACAAGGAGAACATCGGGTCGACGGAGATCATCCACACCGCGCTGACGAGCGGCAAGATCGACATGTATCCCGAGTACGACGGGGTGATCGTGCAGGACGTCTACCACCATCGGCTCTCCGCGAAGACGGCCGCGGCGACCGTGAAGCTGGCGCGCAAGCTCGAGGCCGCGCACGGCATCAGCACGCTGCACGCCACGCCGTTCTTCGACACCGACGCGATCGCGGTCTTGAAGACGACCGCGTCGAAGTATCACGTCAAGACCCTCTACGACTTGAACAAGATCCCAGACCTGAAGCTCGGCGGCCAGCCTGAGTTCCGCACGCGCAACACCGGCCTCGTCGGCCTGCACCGCAACTACCACCTGAAGGGCGAGACGTTCGTGCCGTTCGCAGGCATCTCGCCGTATGCGGCGCTCGACGCGGGCACCGTGCAGGCGGCGGCGGTCTTCTCGACCGATCCGGTGCTCGGCAAGGGCTCGAAGTACGTGCTGCTGTCCGATCCGATCCACCAGTTCGGATTCCAGAACGTCGTGCCGCTCGTGCGGACGTCCGTCCTGAAGATACTGGGGCCGAAGTTCACGAGGACCGTCAACGCCGTCTCGCGCCTGCTCACCGGGCCGGCGATCATCGCGATGAACAAGGCCGTGATCATCGACAAGCAGTCGCCCGCGAAGGTCGCCAAGGCCTTCCTGAAGGCGAACAAGCTCCTCTGATGGACGTCGTCGTTCTCGGTGGAGGGTCGTCGGGCGAGCACTTCGTCGGCGCCCTCCGCCGGCTCGACCGCGACGCCCGGATCACCGTCGTCGAGCGCCGCCTCGTCGGGGGCGAGTGCTCGTACTGGGCGTGCAT
>JBOGZX010000012.1:0-4471 GCA_050697615.1 Gaiellaceae bacterium | reverse complement strand
GCACGTGTCAAGCAGACGGTCTGCGGCTACGGCCGCGCCGACAAGCAGCAGGTGGGGCGGATGGTGAAGGCGATCCTGTCCCTCGACGAGATCCCGCGGCCGAACCACGCCGCCGACGCGCTCGCCGTCGCCATCTGCCACGCGCTGGCCCCGCCGCTGATGAGGCTGTCGGCATGATCGCGCGGCTTCGCGGCCGCATCGCCGGCCGCGCGGGCGCAGGGCTGATCGTCGACGTGAACGGGGTCGGCTACCTCGTGCACGCGACACCGTCCGTCCAGCGTCTCGGCGGCCAGGAGATCGCGATCGAGATCCACACGATCGTCCGCGAGGATGCGTTGCAGCTCTACGGCTTCGCCACGGCCGCCGAGCGTGAGCTGTTCGAGCTGTTGCTCGGCGTCTCCGGCGTGGGACCGAAGGTCGCGCTCGCGATCGTCTCGGGGTCGACCCCCGCGGAGCTCGGACGGGCGATCGCCCGCGACGACGTGAAGCGCTTCCAGGCGATCCCCGGCGTCGGGCTGAAGACGGCGCAGCGCGTCGTCCTGGAGCTGAAGGAGAAGCTCGTGCTGGTCGAGCCCGATGCAGCAGGCGCCGCGGGAGGCGACCTGACGGCCCGAGACGCGCTGGTCGAGCTGGGCTGGTCGCTCGTCGATGCCGAGCGTGCGCTGGCCGGGGTCGACCCCGGGCTCGCGGTCGAGGAGCAGGTACGCCGCGCATTGAGAGCGGCGGCGTGAGGCGGAAGCGGTGACGCAGTTCCTCGCACCGGTGCCTGCCGAGGCCGAGGAGGAGCTCGAGCGCTCGCTGCGGCCGCGCTCGCTCGACGACTTCGTCGGGCAGGAGCGCGTCAAGGAGCAGCTGCAGATCGCGCTCGAGGCGGCGAAGGCGCGCGGCGAGGCGCTCGACCACGTGCTGCTCGCCGGTCCACCCGGACTCGGGAAGACCTCGCTGGCGCAGATCGTTCGCAACGAGCTGGGCGTCGGGATCCGCCAGGTCGCCGGGCCCGCGCTCGAGCGGAAGGGCGACATCGCCGCGATCCTCACGACCCTCGAGCCTCGCGACGTCCTTTTCGTGGACGAGATCCACCGGCTCAACCGGGCGGCCGAGGAGATCCTCTACCCGGCGCTCGAGGACTTCCGGCTCGACATCATCGTCGGGCAGGGCCCCGCGGCGCGGACCCTGACCCTCGACCTGCCGCCGTTCACGTTGATCGGCGCGACGACCCGTACGGGGCTGCTGACGACGCCGCTGCGCGACCGGTTCGGCCTCACGTTCCGGCTCGATCACTACGACGCCGCCGAGCTCGCCGCGATCGTCCGTCGCTCGGCGCGTATCCTCGGCGTCGAGGTCGAGTCCGACGCGGCCGAGCTGATCGCGCGCCGCTCGCGCGGCACGCCGCGGATCGCGAACCGCATCCTCCGCCGTGTCCGCGACGTGGCCGAGGTGCGTCACCAGGGCATCGTCACCACCCCGATCGCGGAGGAGTCGCTGGCGCTGCTCGAGGTCGACGCGGCCGGGCTCGAGCGCTTCGACCGCGAGCTGCTCTCGTGCATCCTCGACAGGTTCGGCGGCGGCCCGGTCGGCCTCTCGACGCTCTCCGTGTCGCTCGGCGAGGAGACGGAGACGATCGAGGACGTCTACGAGCCCTATCTGCTGCAGCTCGGGCTGCTGCAGCGAACGCCGCGCGGCCGGACGATCACAGCGCTCGGGCGCGAGCACCTGGGACGTGGAGGCGGCGCCGCTCCCGAGGGGAACAGTCTCTTCTAGTCCCGCGGACGCCCATACTTCGAGGGATGTCCACGACCACTCCACGCGCCGACGCCGCGGCCGCCTCCGTGGGCGCCAGCGACCTCTTCGTGCTTCGCCGCGTCTCCGGCGACCGCTTCGTCCACTTCGGCGGCAGCGGGCGCGGCGCGGGCTGGGCGGGCCTGATCGAGGTCGCGAGCCAGGACGAGGGGTCGCTGAGCACCGCGCTGCAGGCCCGCGGGCCGGTCCGTGTCGCACACGACGCCAAGGAGCTCGTCTTCGGCCCCTACTACGCACGCGCCGCCGCGTTCGTGCCCGTCGGAGCCGACGTGGTCGTCGTCTTCGGCACGGACGGAGCCGATCTCGAGACGGTGGGCGACGAGAGCCTCGAATCGGCGGCCACGCTCGCCGCCGAGGCCGTCGGGTCGGTGAGCCCGGCGAAGCGGCTCGCGGACGAGCTCGAGGAGCTCGAGGCGGTGCGCGCCGCGCTCGCCGTCGAGACGAGCGACGTCGACGGAGCAATGCGTGACCTGGCCGCGGTTTCCGCCGGTGCGCTGTCGTGCGAGCTCGCCGCCGTCTACCTCGCCGGCGGCGACCGCCTGGCGACCGTCGACGCCGGCTGGTCGTTCTCGTCGCCGCCGTCGCACGTCGAGGCCGCCCTGCGCGGTGTCCTCGAGGCGGCCCGCTTCCCGTACTGCGTCCAGGACGCGACCGTCCTGCCGTTGCCTGCGCCGCTCGACCGGGAGCCGGGCATCCGGTCGTACTACCTGCTCGAGCTGCAGGGGATCGCGCGAGGGGTGCTGCTCGTGGCGCACACCGACGCCGCGCCGCGTGGCTTCACGCTGCTGTGCCGGCGGCTCGGGCTGCGGCTCGCGGACGTCGCGTCGGCTCAGCTCGGCGTGGCGCTCACGTGGGAGTGGAGCTCGGCAGAGGGCGCCCGGCTCGACGCCGCCTTCGAAGACCTGCACGCCTGAGTACCGCGAGGGCCAGAGGCGCAGTCAGCAGCGCCATCACGTCGAACCACACGTAACCCGACGCCACGCCGCTCGGCGGGTTTCCATCGGGAACGCCGAGCCCGGGCAGCTCCTTCGCCCAGTGCCAGGTTCCGATCGCGGTGCCGTACACCTCCAGCGCGGCCACGACCCCGAACACCGCGGCGTAGATCGCCCGGTTGCGGCCGCGCCAGAGGAAGAGCAGGAGCAGCGGGACGCCGACCGCGCCCGCGACGTCACGGTGCGGCAGCACGGTCAGCCCGAGGAGCGCCCAGATCCCGGCGGCGAGCGCCGCGGTCACGACGAGCGCCCGCACGTGACGACGAAGCGAGAGCGCCAGCGAGAGCCCGGTCAGGTAGACGAGGCCGTGGGCCGGCGGCACGAAGAGCGGCAGGTTGTGCAGGCGGTAGTGGTAGACGCCCCAGACGAGTGAGCCCGTCACCTCGCCGACGGTCGCGAAAGCGACGACTGCGAGCGTCTGCGCCCGGCGCTCGACCGACACCCGCGAGAGCGCGAGGCCGAGCAGGAGCCAGGTCAGCCCGCCGAGCGCGATCTGCTCGGGGTAGGACGCGAAGCGGTCGGCCGCGAGCAACGCCGCCAGGTAGGCGGCGCCGGCGGCGGCCGCCTTCAGGTGGGTGATCTCGAGGGTGCGCACCCGCAGTCTGCGAGTACCCACTTCGGCGTCGATCATCTCTGCCGGAACTGGAGCTCGTGCCACGACGGAACCGGCGCGAGCTCGAGCAGCGGCCGGCCGCCGCCGTCGGGATGCTGGTAGGCGAACTCGTCGTCGCCGTCGTCCCAGACCACCTCGAGCGCTCCCCGCTTCACCTGGTGGTCGAGCCAGGCGCCGCGGAAGATCAGCTTGCGCAGCCAGTAGACGAGCGACTCTCCCTCGACCAGCGAGACCCGCTCCCAGTTCCGTGCGAGGTAGCGGCCCAGCCGCGAGCAGGGCTCGTCGACGATGCCCTGCGCCGCCAGCGAGACGAGGTCGGCGACCTCGTCCTCGTCGAGCTCGGCGGTCTCGACGACCCCCAGCTTGACCGCCGCGGCGACCACGCGGCCCTCGAAGTCGACGGCCCCGAACGAGAAGCGGTAGCCGAGGAATTCGACGACATAGTCGTTCCCGGAGGTGTAGTTCGCGTCGGGCGCGGAGGCTCCATCAGGCACGATCCCATGGTAGTGGACCTTCTGGCCGCCACCTCCACCTGGGAGCGCCTCGTGATCTGGCTGCCCGCCATCGTGATCGGCGCGGGGCTCGTCGCGGGCGTCCTGATCCTGCTCGGGCGGGCGTTCGCGGCGACAGTCCGCGAGTCGCGCCATCCACGGCTGGTGATGGGCGGGCTGGCTGCGGTGGCGGGCATCGTCGTCGTGCTCACCTGGCTCGGGATCGACCTGCCTCGAGAGTGACGAGGGGCGGCGGACGCCGCTCTCCCGCTGTTTCCGTCCGACTCGATCCGTACCGTCGCCGGCTCGATGGCAGCGGTATCTTCGGCGGCAAACTCGGGGGCGGCATGGGAGCTCGAACCGTGCTCGCACGGCGAGGTGCGGGCGCTCGCCTCGGCGCTCGGCATCGATCAGGTGACCGCGTCGGTGCTCGTGCGGCGCGGGCTCGGCGCCGACGAGGATGCGCGGCGGTTCCTCGAGGGTGCGCTTCCCGGCCACGACCCGTTCCTGCTCGGCGACATGCGCGAGGCGGTCGAGACCATTGCCGCGGCCGTCGACGTGGGCGCCCGCATCTG
>JBOGZX010000011.1:0-1877 GCA_050697615.1 Gaiellaceae bacterium | reverse complement strand
CGTGAGCGTCGTGTAGCGAAGCGGCGAAAAGTCGCGGAACTGGGCCGCGCCGAGGCCGTAGAGCACGAAGCTGAACACGCCGGCGAGGACGAGTGCGTCGCCCCAGCCGATCGAGCCGTTCACGATCGTCGACGGGTGGCCGCCGCTGATCACGAGCACGACTCCGGCGAGCGCCAGCGCGAGGAACGCGAACGTGACGTTCGAGGGCCGCCGTCCGGTGCGGCGCCACAGGACGAGCGCCGTGAGCAGCGGCGCGAGCGCGACGATGAGGGACGCGCTCTGCGGCCGCGAGTGGGCGAGGCCCGTGTACGCGAGCAGGTTGAACCCGGCGAAGCCGAGCGAGCCGAGCCAGAAGAGCCTGAGCCCGCGGCCGTCGAGCCTGAGCGCGCCGCGGCCCTCGAGCGCCGCCAGGACGATCAGCCACAAGGCGGCGGCGCCGGCATACCGAACGGTCGAGAGCGGGAAGGCGTTGACCCGGTCGAGCGCCGACTTCCCGACGACGAACTGGCCGCCCCAGACGATGCCGGTGAAGGCCGCGAACGAGGCCCCGACCGCTGTCGATCTCGTGCTCATGATCCGCTACCCCTCAGTTCTCGTTTCAGCGATAATCGAAATGAACGAAGAGCCGCGCTCGTTTATTTCGACGATGGACGAACTGGAGATCACCCCGGTCCTGCAGGCGCTCGGAGACCCCGTGCGGCTCGCGATCGTGCGACGGCTCGCCGGGGGCGAACCGGTGGCCTGCGGGACGTTCCACCTCGGCGTCTCCCCCTCGACGCTCACGCATCACCTCAAGGTGCTACGGCAGGCCGGGGTGGTCGACACGCGGGTCGACGGGAAGCGCCGACTGAACATGCTCCGGCGCGAGGAGCTCGACCGGCGGTTCCCGGGCCTGCTCGATGCGGTCATCGAAGCCTGACCCCGGATCAGGCGATCCGCCCGCGGGTACGGGGGCGAGATGACCTTCCATGATCGCGCGGATGCGGGGCGGCGGCTCGCCGCGGAGCTCGAGCGCTACGCCGGGCGCGACGACGTCGTCGTACTGGCGCTGCCGCGCGGTGGGGTGCCGGTCGGCGCCGAGCTCGCACGGGCGCTCGCTGCGCCGCTCGACGTCTTCGTGGTCCGCAAGCTGGGCGCGCCGGGCCACGAGGAGCTCGCCCTGGGCGCGATCGCGAGCGGCGGCGTGCGCGTTCTCAACGACTCCGTCGTCGCCGACCTTGGGATCACGGGCGCCGACCTGGAGCGTGTCGCGGCGACCGAGGAGCAAGAGCTGGAGCGCAGGGAGCGCGCGTACCGCGGCGGGCGCCCGCCGATCGAGATCGGCGGCCGCACGGTGATCCTGGTCGACGACGGCCTCGCGACCGGCGCGTCGATGCGGGCCGCCGCACGCGCCGTGCGTGCACACGCTCCGGAGCGCGTCGTGGTGGCGGTCCCGGTCGCGGCGAAGCAGACGTGCGAGGAGCTGGGGGCGGAGGCGGACGAGGTCGTCTGCACGTCGACGCCCTGGCCGTTCGTCGCTGTGGGCTCATGGTATGAGGACTTCTCGCAGACGACGGACGACGAGGTACGCGCGCTGCTCGACGCCGCGCAGAGCTGAAAACGCCCTACCGTCGGCTCTACGTGCCTCTACGACGGCCTGCGGCCGAGCAGCCGTGCGAAGTTCACGTCCCAGCCCCAGCCGAACACCTTCGGGACGAACAGGCGAGGCTCGCCCGGATTCCACCAGCGTTCCTTCGTGCGCGCGACGGTGGGTTTCCGCAGGTCGTACGGTACGCCGAGGAACGTCCCTGTCTTCCGCTTCTTGCCGGCCACGACCGGATGGTATCTGCGCAGCCGACCCCCGAGGGACTATTCTGAAGTTGCGATGGTGTTGTTCC
>JBOGZX010000010.1:0-2580 GCA_050697615.1 Gaiellaceae bacterium | reverse complement strand
GGTCGAGACGGTTCGGGCGCTCCCCGCACGCGTCTCCGCCGACGTGCTGATCACGTCGGGCTACTTCGTGTCCGAGCAGCCTGCGCTCGCCGGGTACGAGCGCGTCGAGCGGCGCACGATCGACGGCTGGGCCGCAGACCTGTACCGCGCGCGTTAGCGGGCAGTACGATCCTCGCGTGGCGACGTTCAGCGTCGATTTCCTCGGCTGCAAGGTCTCGCACGTCGACGCCCACGAGGTGCGGGAGGCGCTGCTCGCCGGCGGGCATGCCGAGCGCCGCGGCCCGGCCGCCGATGTCGCGGTGATCAGCACCTGCTGCGTCACGGGCGAGGCGGTTGCGAAGAGCCGCAAGGCGGCCTCGCGCGCCGCGCGCACGCACCGGCGGGTCTACGTCACCGGCTGCGGCGCGAACCTCTCCGGCGACGCCTTCGCGAACCTGCCCGCCAACGTGACGGTGGTCGCGAAGCGGAGCGAGGAGACTCCGGCATTCGTGGCGGGAGACGTCGGGGCGATCGGCTGCGTTCAGGCGGATGCCCGGCTCGGGCGCGTCCGCGCGTTCGTCAAGATCCAGGACGGCTGCTCCTTCTCGTGCAACTTCTGCGTGATCCCGCTCGTGCGTGGCGGCTCGCGGAGCCGCAGCGCCGCCGCGGTCCTGGGCGAGATCCGCCGCCGCGTCGGGCAGGGCCACCGCGAGGTGGTGCTCACGGGTATCAACCTCGGCTGCTTCCGCGACCGCGCCGCCGGGTACGACCTGCCGCGGCTCGTGCGCGACGCAGCGGAGACACCCGGGCTCGAGCGCCTGCGGCTCAGCTCGATCGAGATCAACCACGTCTCCGATGCGTTGGTCTCGGCACTGCGAGAGACCCCCAGGGTGGCACGACACCTGCACGTGCCGCTCCAGTCGGGCGACGATGCTGTGCTGCACGCCATGGGCCGCCGGTACACGACCGGCACGTACCTGAGGCGGCTCGCGCCGCTGGCCGACGAGTTCAATCTCACGAGCGACGTGATCGTCGGCTTCCCGGCCGAGGACGAGGCGGCATTCGAGCGCACGCTGTGCACGGTGGAGCGCGCCGGTCTCACGAAGGTGCACGTCTTTCCCTACTCGCCCCGGCCGGGCACCGTCACCGCCGCGGACGACGCGGTTGCGTCGCCGGCGAAGAAGGAGCGGGCGGCTCGGCTGCGTGCGCTCTCGCACGAGCTGTGCCTGCGTCGCTGGCACAGCAAGCTCGGTGCTGCGGACACCGTGCTCGTCGATCGGCCCGGCCGCGGGTACGGCGACGACTACACGCCCTGGCTCGTCGACGCACCGGTCGGAGAGCTCGTCCGCGTGCGTGCGGTCGGCGTCACCGAGGAGGGGATCCGTGCCGAAGCAGCATGACGGCTGTCTCTTCTGCAGCATCGCGCGCGACGGCGTCCACGTGCACAAGGGCAACGGGTTCGTGGCGATCAACGACATCAACCCGAAGGCGCCCGTGCACGTGCTCGTCATCCCCGAGCGGCACGTCGACACGTTCCGCGACGTTTCCGACTTCGACGCGAAGGAAGCGAAACGCATGCTCGAGTTCGTGGCGGAGACGGCGGAGAAGGTCGGCCTGACCGACTACCGCGTCCTCGTCAACGTCGGCGCGGGCGGGGGGCAGACGATCTCCCACCTGCACTGGCACATCCTCGGCGGCGGCCCCACGTCGTCGGTCGACGTACCCGCCGAGCTCGCGACAGCGGAGTATGTGAGCGACGTAAGGTCGGCGGAGTCGCCCGGGAGCGAGGAGCCGGCTTTGCCGGCTCTGGAGCGGGGATTGAGCGGCGTAGGCTCGGCGGAGTCGTCTGGGAGGGAGGAGCCGGCTTTGCCGGCTCCGGAGCGGGGATGAGCCTCATCAGGCGGCTCGAAGAAGATTTGAAGGAGGCGATGCTCGCGCGCGAGAATGAACGGCGCGACGCCCTCCGGCTGATCCTGTCGAGCCTGCGCGCGGCCGAGAAGGACCTGCAGCGTCCGCTGTCGGACGAGGAGGAGTTGCAGGTGCTGCAGCGCGAACGGAAGAAGCGGCAGGAGGCCGCCGAGGCATTCCGCGGCGCCGGCCGCGAGGAGCAGGAGGCGAAGGAGGAATACGAGCTCGATGTGCTGGGCGAGTTCATGCCGGAGCCGATCGCGGACGACGAGCTCGAGGTGATCGTCGACGACGCGATCGCCGAGAACAAGGCGACGAGCATCCGCGACATGGGTCGTGTGATGGCGGACGTGATGCCGCAGATCGCAGGCCGTGCAGACGGCTCGGCCGTCAGCCAGCTCGTGCGGGAAAAGCTCGCCTGAACGGTCCCGCCCGGCCTCGTGCGCCCGCGCCGAAGCCGCATGCAGTGTGACCGACTCGTCGGAGTTCATCGAGGTCGCGGTCAGACTCGAGTCAGACAGGAGTCTGACGTACGACTTCCTTACGAGAGCGTGACGAAAGTACGCGCTGCCAGCATCCATGCGAGTTTCGACGCTCACAAACCCCTGTCCGTTCGGTCAGACTCGAGTCAGACAGGAGTCTGACGTACGACTTCCTTACGAGAGCGTGACGAAAGTACGCGCTGCCAGCATC
>JBOGZX010000009.1:0-12766 GCA_050697615.1 Gaiellaceae bacterium | reverse complement strand
CAGCGTCTGCAGGTGGTTCTGGAACGTCTGCACGAGCAGCCGGGGCGGTTCGACCTGGCGGAACTCGCCCTCGACGACGCCGAAGCCGGTCCGGAACCGGTAGGCGCCCCCGGGCCGCACGTCCATCTCCTCGACGACGGTGCCGTCGCCCCACCACTCGGGGATCAGCCGCGGGTCCGTCCAGACGGAGTAGACGTGTGCGCACGGTGCGTCGAAGGTCCGCTCGACGCGGATCTCGAGCTCGTTCGGCCTGGTGACGGTGGTCTCGTTCATCAACTCACCGCCTGCTTGACGAGCTTCGTGATCGCCGCCTCGTCGGCCCTGGTCAGCTTCGTCGTGAGCGCGTACGCGACCGGCCACATCGAGCCGTCGTCGAGGTTCGCGTTGTCCTGGAAGCCGAGCATGGCGTAGCGCTCCTTGAACTTCTCGGCGTTGCGGAAGAAGACGACGACCTTGCCGTTCGAGTCGGCGTACGCGGGCATCCCGTACCACGTCTTCGGCGTGAGGTCCGGGGCGGTCTTCTTCATGATCGCGTGGATTCGCTCGCCGAGGGCACGGTCGTGCGGCGCCATCTCGGCGAGTGCGGACTGCACGGCGCTCTCCCCCTCCGTCGCCGCTTTCAGCTCCTTGGCGCGCGCCCGCATCGCGGCGCGTTCCTCGGCGGTGAAGCTCGCCTTCTTCCCGGTCGGGCTCATCGTGCTCCTTTCGTGCGTTCGACAACCTGCGCGAAGCGGTCGAGCCGGTGCAGCCACGTGCTGATGCCCTCGAAGGCATACGGAGCCAGTGTGCATCTGCGTGCGCGGCCGACCTTCTCCGTGGCGACGAGGTTCGCCTCCTCGAGCAGCCGGATGTGCTTCTTCATCCCGGTCAGCGACATGCCGAACGGCCCGGCGAGCTCGCTGATCGTGGCACTGCCCGCGCCGAGCCGTTCGAGGACGGTTCGCCGGGTCGGGTCGGCGAGGGCCGCGAAAGCACGGTCGACCGTACTGTGATACTGAACCATAGAGTTCAGTATGGCAGAGATGTCAAGTCGCGTAGCGGACCGAGATCCGCCCCTCGACGCCGGGGAGCGGCAGCCCCTCTGCTTCCGCCTCGACCGCGTCGGCTTCCGCCCGCGACAGCGGCCGCCACCGCTCGATCGTGACGTTCGCCTGCGATCGTCGCCAGGTCCCGACGATCTCGCCCGCGACGAGCACGGCCCCCGGCCAGACGCGCGAGGTCCAGAGCGCGCCGCGACTCTCGGCGTCCGGAACCAGGAGCTCGCGGTCGGCTCCCTGGAGCAGGAAGTACGTGTCGCCGCTCGGCAGGAGTCGTGCCGCGGCAGCGGGTCCCGCGGGTGCGCACAGCGCCGGTTCGTCGCGCTTCAGTATCCACGCCCCGCCGATCGGTGTTCGCACCGCGGTGAGCGACCCCGTCAGCGCCGCGAACGCGGCCGCGGCCTGCGCCGGCGCGATTCCCGCCCACTGCGCGAACGCCGCGGGCGTCGCGGGGCCGAAGACGTGCAGGTACCGGCGGGCCAGCTCGAGCCGCGCCTCGAGCGGGTCGAGCTCGGGCCGCGGCGCTGTCCAGATCGCCGGGCATCGAGCGCCGTCCCAGCGGATCAGGAGGGTGCCGGTCGGGGCTGCGTACCGGAGCCGGTTCGGGTGCACGCCCAGGCCGTCTCCCGCCTCGTCGTAGGTCATCCGCCGGCCGGCGAGGAACACGTGCAGCCGGGCGGCGACCTCCTCCGCGACCCGCCGGCCGCGCGCGTCGTCGGGCAGCCGCCCGAGCGAGAAGACCGCACGGTCGCGGGCCGCCACCACGTACGCGCTGAACCGCGGCCCCCAGAGCTGGACGAGCGACGGGTCTTCCCAGATGGACGGATGAGCCCGCTCGACACGGGCGTGGATCGAGAGCAGCGCGGCGCGCGGCATGCTGTCCTGCAGGCCGGCCCACGCCGCGCGCCGGAGGGAGCGGGCGCCGGGTGGAAGCCGCTCGTCGAGCGCGCCGGCGTGCCGCCGGAACGCGAGAATCTGGGACCGCGTGAGGTCGAGCGGTGCTCGCGCCGTCAAATCACGTCGCCGAGACGAGGCTCTCGCCGGTCTCGGTGTCGAAGAAGTGCAGCCGCTCGGGGTCGACGGCGAGCCGCAGCGGCGAGCCGCGCCTTGCGCGCGTACGCGGGTCGACGCGCGCGTTGAAGAGCATCGCCTCGTCTGCGGCAAGCACGTTGTCGTCGCCTCCCTCGCGCGCGGCGCGCACCTGAACGGCGTCCACGCGCGGCGCGTCGACCGGGAAGATCACGTGCACGTCGGAGCCGAGCTCCTCGAGCACCGACACCTGGACGTCGAGCTGCGGCAGACCGGAGTCGGCGAACGCCGCGTCCTCGAACATCTCCGGCCGGATGCCGAGGATCACGCGGTCGCCGGACGGGCGCGCCGGACGGCAGCTCCGGTCGAGCGGCAGGGTGTGGCCCGCGAAGGACACGGAGTCGCCGTCGAGCGTCGCCTCGACGAGGTTCATCGACGGCGAGCCGATGAACGCGCCGACGAACAGGTTCGCCGGATCGCGGTACAGCGCCTGCGGCTCGTCGACCTGCTGGATCCGGCCGTCGCGCATCACCGCGACGCGGCGGCCGAGCGTCATCGCCTCGACCTGGTCGTGCGTCACGTAGACGGTCGTGATGCCGAGCCGGTCGTGCAGCCTTGCGAGCTGCGCGCGCATGTCGACGCGCAGCTTCGCATCGAGATTCGAGAGCGGCTCGTCCATCAGGAACGCGGCCGGCTCCCGAACGATCGCGCGGCCCATCGCGACGCGCTGCCTCTGCCCGCCCGAGAGCGCCGCCGGCCGCCGGTCGAGCAGCTCGTCGAGGCCGAGCATGCGCGCGACCTCCTCCACCCGCCGGTTGATCTCGCCCTTCGACGTCCTGCGCATGCGCAGCCCGTAGCCCAGGTTCTGCCGCGCGGTCATGTGCGGGTAGAGCGCGTAGTTCTGGAAGACCATCGCGACGTCGCGCTCGCGCGCGGCGACGTCGGTGACGTCGCGATCGCCGATTCTGATGCTGCCCTCCGAGACGTCCTCGAGCCCGGCGATCATCCGCAGCAGCGTCGTCTTGCCGCAACCGGACGGGCCGACGAGCACCATGAACTCGCCGTCCTCGACGGTCAGGTCGATGCCGTCGACGGCGACGACGCCGCCGCCCGTGAACCGCTTCGTCACCTGCTCGAGGACGATCGCCCTCATCCGCTCGGGACGGGCGTCTGCGGAAGCCCGGACTCGTCGTAGGGCGGGCGGACGGTGAGCACCGGCACGCCTAGCGGCGCCATCGCCGCGGGCAGCCCCGGCATGTCGTCGATCACGAGCGCGACGTTCTCGCCGCGCGCGAGCAGCGCGCCGACGTGATGAACCTTGAACTCCGCGAGACCGGCCGGCGCGCCGTCGACACCGCCGAGGATCAGCTCGTCGAAGGGCACGTCCTGCTCGCCGAGCCACGTCTCGGTGAGCGAGCGGGCCTGCTCGTCGCGCGAGCTCACGATCACGATCCGGTAGTGCGCGGCAAGCAGCCGCACGAGCCGGCAGGTGCCCGGGATCGGCGCGTCCTGCTCGCACGCGAGCGAGTAGGCGAGCCAGTCCGTGTTCACGCGCTCGTCGCCCGGCAGGACGAGGTGATGCCGATGGCTCGTGTCGCACAGCGTCGAGTCCAGGTCGACGCAAACGATGCCGCGCTTCGCCGGCTCGCGCGCCGGGCTCGGGTCGGCGTGCGCCGCGCCGCGCACGACCTCGTACCAACGGCCGTACTCGGCGAGCACGCGCAGCGTCCCGGGCGGCGGCAGCAGCCGGTACGGGTCGGTCGTGTGGACGGGGAAGAGCACCTTCGGCTGCACGATCTCGACGACCCTGTGGAGGTCGTGCGGCATCGCATGACCGCTTGTCCCGATCACCGTGAACGGGACCTGGAGACGCGCGAGCCACTGCTGGAGCAGATCCCATCCGGCCTGGAACGGGCCGAGCGGCTCGCCGTTCGCGTGCAGGAACACGGAGCCCGGCCCGACGGGCAGCTCGAGCAGCAGGCCGAGCTCGTTGACCGGGAGCTGGACGACGTACCTCGACGGGTCGGCGCGCACCTGCTCGACGTCGAGCTCCTGCACGTCCTCGAGGCCCCAGGCGCGCAGGAAGGCGGCCGTCGGCGTCGGCCAGAGGACGCGCCTGCCGTGGCGCTCGGCGATCGCGGTGAACGCGGTCAGCCGCTCGATGTCGCGCGGATAGATGCTCGTCAGGACGAGGCCCGGGACGCGGCCGAGCTCCGCGTCGAAGGCGGCGTCGACGCTCGCCTCCGGACGCACCGGCGTCCGCGGGTCGCCGGAGAGCGACGTCCCCTCCATCACGAGGGCCGCCGCCCCGCTCGCCTTCTCCGCGAAGCGCTCGGTCAGCTCGGGGTGGCGGCCGTGCAGGCGCAGGTCGCCGGAGTACGCGACCACGCCGTCCCCGGTGTGCACGACGTACCCCGAGGCGCCGGGAATGTCGTGGTCGACGCGCCAGCGCTCGACGCGCATCGGGCCGACGGCGACCGGCTCGCCCTCGGGCAGCTCGTCGACCGCGGCACGGCCGCCTTCGAGGCCCTGCCCCGCCTCCTCGAGCCCTTCGAGCATGCGCACGGTCTCCCCGGCCGCGAATGTCGGCACCGCCGGATCCACCCAGCCGAGCAGGCCCACGTGGTCGATGTGCCCGTGCGTGAGGAAGAGTGCGGTGCGCCCGTCGTAGCCGCCGGCGAGCCCCGTCCCCTCGACCGACTCGGGCCGGAAGAGCCGCTCGATCGCCGGAGCCTCGCCGAGGCGGAGCCGTGCCCGCAGCTCGGTGCCCGGGGCCAGCCGCGCCGGGGTGCGGACGAGACCCTCGCGGCCCGGGATGTCCGCGCCCATGTCGAGCACGACGCGCCAGCCGTCCTGCTCGACGACGACCTTCGTCGCGCCGATCACACCCACGCCGCCGAAGAAGCGCAGCCTCGCCATCAGCGGTCCTCCACCCAGCTTTCGATCGGCTTGAGCAGGTCCTCGAAGCGGGGCGCCTCCAGGTGCGCACGGCCCGACGGGCCGACGCCGAACGGGTCGACGTACGCCGCCGTGCAGCCCGCGTCGAGCGCCGGCCGGATGTCGTTCACGAAATGGTCGCCGACGCTGAGCACGTCGTGCGGCTCGACGCCGTTGACGTCGGCGAACGCGCGCAGGCGAAGCTCGAAGCGGTCCGGCTTCGCCGAGTCGCACGAGATCTCGTCGAACGAGCCGAGCAGGTCGAGACGCTCGAGCAACGGCATGACCCCGAACGAGGGCGTGTTCGTGACGAGCACGCGCCGCGCTCGCCCGGCGACGCGCTCGAGCAGCTCGCGCAGGCCCTCGGGCACCTCGAGCTCGCACGCGGCGGAGAGCATGAACGCGCGGGTGCGCGCGAACGCGTCTCCGTAGGCGCGCGACGCGCCTCGACCGCCGCCGGCGAGGACGACCGCCGCCTCCCAGCCGTCGGACGCCTCGACTCCGCCCCCGCCGGAGAGGTACCGCTCCATAGCAGCCACGTACGGCTCGCGCTTCTGCTCCTCGAGCGTCTCCGCGATCCCGTGCGCGTAGTGCAGGCACGCGGAGGCCGACCGGTAGAGCGTCCCGTCGAGGTCCCACACGAGCACGGCTGCCACGTTGCTCATCCCTTCGTCGCCCCCGTCGTCGCGCTCGCGCCCTCGACGAGCCGGCGCTGCGCGAACATGAACACGATCATCACCGGCAGGGTCGTGAAGACGACCGCCGCCGAGAGCCCCGTCCAGTCGGTTCCGTTCGTGCCGAAGAACGTCGACAGCCCGACCTCGATCGGCTGCACGTGCGGACTCGAGGTCATGATGAACGGCCAGAGGAAGCTGTTCCACGACGCGATGAATATGTAGAGGCCGATCGTGACGAGAGCCGGTCGCGCCAGCGGCATCGCGATCGTACGAAGGAACTGCATCTGCGACGCGCCGTCGAGCTCGGCCGCCTCGACGAGCTCCTGCGGCAGCGAGTTGAAGAACTGCCGTAACAGGAAGATGCCGAACACCGACGCGCCCCACGGGACGATCTGCGCCCAGTAGGTGTCGAGCCAGTGCAGCTTGCTGAGCACGACGTAGTCGGGGATCAGCAGCACGACCTTCGGGATCATCAGGATGCTGAGCACCATGAAGAGGACGAGCTCGCGGCCCCTGAACCGCGTCACGCCGAGCGCGAAGCCGGCGAGCAGCGACGTGATCAGCACGAGCGCGACGGTCGCGCCCGCGATGAAGAGCGTGTTCACGAAGAAGCGCACCCAGGTCGCCTCTCCCCACGCACGCGAGTAGTTGTGCACCTCCGTCCCCGGCAGGAAGTCCGGCGGGAACTGGTACACGCGATTCGTCGTCGCGAACGACGTGACGATCACCCAGTAGAACGGGAACGCGAAGAGGATCCCGATGAGGACTGCGAGCAGCCCTGAGCGGAAGCGGCGCGACCGCTTCCGCCACAGGGCTGCTCCGGCGCCCGCCAGCATCAACCGCCGGCCGCCGCCATCGCCTTCGCCTGCGCGTCCGCAAGGGCGTGCGCAGGATTGGCGCTGTTGTCGAGCACGGCCTGCATCGCGGTCGCGAGCTGGCCCTCCGCAACCGTCCACCAGGCGTACGGCGGGTTTCCGCGGGCCACGTTGAGCGACTGCGCGGCGATCTGCTGGTACGGGTGAGTGGCGATGTACTTCTTCATCACCGGCAGCGCCTCCCTGGTGACCGGGAGGTAGCCCGTGGCCTCCGCCCAGTACGCGGTCTGCCGCGGCTCGGAGAGGAACTTCATGTACTGCCACGCAGCCGTGCGCTGCGCGTTCGACGCCTTCGAGAAGATGACGATGTTCGTGCCGGCCATCGCGTTACCCTGGCCGTTGCGTCCGGACGGCAGCGCCGCCACCTTCATCGAGAACTTGCCGCCGTCGGCGGCGAGCTCGTACGGGTACCCGGCGATCGTCGACAGGTCGAACGTCGAGCGTCCGGCGCCGAGCGCGGTCTCGCCCGGGTAGTTCGTCCCGATCTGCAGCGCGCCCGCCTTCTTCAGGTCGGCGAGGTAGCCGAGCGCCTTGGCCGCGGCCTTCGTGTTCAGCGTCGGCTTGCCGTTCACGATCCATTGCCCGCCGAAGGCGTGGATCATCGCCATCAGCACGATCGTGCCGTCGGCCGGGGCGGCGAGCGTACCGGTGTCGGTGCTCCACGCCCAGTCGCCGCCCTTCGTGAGCGACTTCGCGACGGTCGCGAACTGCACCCACGTCTTCGGCACCTGCAGGCCGGCCTTCGCCAGCTTGTCCGCGTTGTAGTACATGACGTAGTCGCTCTTGTTGAACGGCCACATCCAGATCTTGCCGTCCGGCAGGAAGAGGTCCTTCCAGACGCCCTTCCAGATCTGCTTCTGGTCGGCGGGCTTGACGCCGAGCTTGTTGTTGTCGACGTAGCCCGTGAGCGGGATGATCGCCTTCGCGTCGGCGTAGCCTGCGGCCCAGTTCTCGTAGGCCTGGCCGATCGTCGGCGGGTTGCCGGCGGCGATCGCGGCCTGCTCCTTCTGCTGCAGGACGCCGTAGTTCGGCTCCGCGATCAGGGTGACCTTGATGTTCGGATGCTGCGTCTCGAACCGCTTCGTCAGCAGGTCGAGCGACGGCTTCTGCGTTCCGGAGGCCATCGCCTCCATGAACGAGATGTTGACGGTGCCCTTGCTCGTCGCGGTCGCGCCGTAGGCCGCGTAGGCGCACACGGCGGCGACGAGGAAGGCGCCGGCAACGGCGAACGTACGGCGGTGCCAGTGCATGGAGCTCCCTCCGGTTGGGTGGTTGACGGTGGTCACGCCTGGCGCCTCGAGAGGCGGAGCTGGAGCAGCGTGAAGAGGGCGATGACGACGAACAGGACGACGGCGATCGCCGCGCCGAAGCCCGTGTGGAAGAAGACGAAGCTCTCCTGGTAGAGCAGGAACCCGGTGGTCGTGGTCGCGCCGAGCGGCCCGCCCTGGGTCATCGTGTAGATCTGCGTGAACGCCTGCAGCGAGTCGATCGTCGTGATCACGATCACGAACACGATCGTCTGCGTGAGCTGCGGGAGGACGACGTCGCGGATCTCGTGCCGGTAGCGGGCACCGTCGACGCGCGCCGCCTCGCGCAGGTCGGTCGACACCGTTGCCAGGCCTGCCAGGAAGATGATCACGGTGAACCCGAGGTCGTGCCAGAGCGTGTAGACGATCAACGCCGGCATCGCCCACGTCGTCGACTGCAGCCAGCCGACGACCGGGATGTGGAGCATCCGCAGCAGGCTGTCGAGCAGCCCGAACTGCGGGTTGAAGATCCACACCCACACGATCGACGTCGCCACGAGCGGCGTGAAGTACGGCGTCAGCACCGCGAGCCGCACGATCCTGCGCACGAGCCCGCGCGAGCTGAGGAGCAACGCGATGCCGAGGCCGAAGACCGTGCTGCCCGCGACGACGGCGCCGACGAAATACACCGACGTGACGATCGAGTGCCAGAAGTCCGCAGACGACCCGAGCTGGCGGTAGTTGCGCAGGCCGACGAACCTCGAGAGCGACGAGTTGAGCAGGTTCCAGTCGAAGACGCTGATGTAGAGGACGAAGAGCGCGGGCCCGATCGTGAAGACCCCGAAGACGATCAGCGCGGGCGACAGGTAGAGGAGCGCGAAGCGGCCGCTGCGGATCCCGATGCTGCCCGCGCGCCGGCGCGACGCGCGCTTCGGGCGGCTCAGCGCGCCGACCGCGGTCACCGGGCGACCTGCGCGGTCGTGCGCCGCTCGACGAGCTCGTGCGGGAGGATGACGTCGCGCGGCTCGACCTGCCCGTCGGCGAGCCGGTCGAGCGCGAGCGACACCGCCGCCCGGCCGATCTCCTCGCGCGGCTGTCGCACCGTCGTAAGCTGGACGAGCCGCGACGACGCGAACCAGATGTCGTCGTAGCCCACCACCGAGACGTCTCCGGGCACCGCGAGCCCGTGGTCGAAGAAGGCGTCGATGGCGCCGAGCGCGATCAGGTCGTTGCCGCACAGGACTGCGCCCGGCGCACCGCCGGCCGCGGCGAGCAGCCTCGCGGCGCCGTCGTAGCCGGCCTCCACCGTCAACCGGCACTCGACGATGCGCTCCGGGCCGGGCTCGATGCCGGCTTCGGCGAGTACCTCGAGGAAGCCCTGCGTGCGCTCCGCGCTCGCCGAGGAGCCGCTCGGTCCCGTGAGCAGCGCGATCTCACGGTGGCCGGCGTCGACGAGGTGCCTCGCCGCCTCGCGCGCGCCCGCACGGTCGTCGATGCCGACGAAGTCCGCGGCGAGCCCAGGCACGCGACGGATCGTCTGGACGATCGGGACGCCGGGCGGGACCACGTCGGCGATCAGCGCACCGTCGGTCACCATCAGCGACGTGAAGATGAGCGTGGCCGCCTGGTGATCGCAGAGCGCGCGTACCTCGTCGCCGTCGAGCCGGCCGTCGACGCCGCAGTGGCTGAGGAACACCTCGTAGCCCGCCTCGGCTGCGGCCGCGATCACCGCGCCGGCGATGTCCGGGTAGAAGGGGTTCGTGATGTCGGCGAGCACGAGGCCGAGGACGCGGCTCTGCCCGGTGCGCAGCCCGCTCGCGAGGCGGTTCGGCCGGAAGCCGACCTCCTTCGCGATCTGCAGGACGTGCGCGCGGGTCCGCTCCCCCACCCCGTCGCGCTCGTTCATGACGTAGGACGCCGTCGCGATCGAGACACCCGCGCGGCGAGCGACGTCAGCGAGCGTCGCCCGCGCCGCCGTCTCACGAGATCCCTGCTCGCCCCGCTCCTCCACCCCCACGGCGCCTACACTAGTGCCCCCTTAAACGTTTCGCAACGGCATTCCGCCACGATTCCCGCCCAGTCCTCCGAAACCCGCTCCGCTCCGCGCATCTGCGTCGTCGGCGCGTCCCTGATCGACCTGGTCAGCTACGTTCCGCGCCTGCCCGCGGTCGGTGAGACCCTCCACGGGAGCGAGTTCCGCACCGGCTTCGGCGGCAAGGGCGCGAACCAGGCGGCGATGGCGGCGAAGCTCGGCGCCCGCGTCGGGATCGTCACGCGCGTCGGCCGCGACACCTTCGGCGACAGCATGCTCGAGAACTTCCGCGAGCTCGGGATCGACACGACCCACGTCGGGGTCGACGAGTCGGTGTCGTCCGGCGTCGCGCCGATCGCCGTCGACCCGAACGGCGACAATGCGATCGTCATCGTCACCGGCGCGAACGACCGCATGACGACGGCCGACGTCGAGCGGGCGCGCAAGGCGATCGCGGCCGCCGACGTGCTCGTCTGCCAGCTCGAGATCCCGCGCGAGTTGACGCTCGGCGCGCTGCGCATCGCGCGCGAGACCTCGACGCTCGCGATCCTCAACCCGGCTCCGGCGGCGGAGGACCTGCCGCGGGAGGCGTTCGAGCTGGCCGACGTTCTCTGCCCGAACGAGTCCGAGGCCGCCCTGATCCTGGGCCGGGCGGTCGGTGCCGGCGAGGAGCTCGCCGCCGCGCGGGAGCTCCGGGCGCTCGGCGCGCGCTCCGTCGTCCTCACCCTCGGCGACCGCGGCTGCGCGATCTCTGGCGGCGGGGGCGAATGCGTCATCCCCGCCGAGCCGGTCACCGCCGTCGACACGACCGGTGCCGGCGACGCATTCGTCGGCACGCTCGCGGTCGGCCTCGCACGCGGCGAGGATCTGACGACCGCCGCGACGCGCGCGAACCGCGTCGCGGCCACGAGCGTCCGGCTTCCGGGTACGCAGTCGAGCTTTCCCTCGCTGGACCTCGCCTAGAGCCGCAATGGCTGCGCCGCCCGGCCTCTGTGCGATGGAGGATCGCGCGAGCGATGCCCTCGCGCTCCTCGACCGGCTCGGCCGGCCCCGAACGTATCGGCTGGTACGGTCTCCCACTCGGCCGCATGGTCGGCATGTGGCTCGCCGCCAAGTCAGCAGCGGCTCTCTCCCACCTGCAGGTATCGACCTGAACGACGACGATCGCCGCGTGCCCGGAGGGAGCGACTGCCGGGACATCTGTCACCGACCGACGACAGTCTTCCGCACGAGCTTGAGCAGCGGTGGTCTGTCCTTCGTCTCGTCCTCGGCGTCGCGCCGGAGTTGCTCGTCGAGCTCGATCCCTACGAGCAGCACGATCGCGCCGACGTAGAAGTACGTCGTGAAGAAGTAGATCGACGTGAGGCTGCCGACCGCGGTGCGGTAGTCCGCGCTGCTGCGCAGGTACCAGGCGAAGATCAGCGACTGCAGGATCCATGCCACGACGACGAGCGCCGCGCCGGCTGACGCGACGCGCTTCGATCGGCGCTCGGCCGGCGCGAAGCGGACGAGGATCGTGAATGCCGCGGTCAGAAGCACGATCGTGCCGCCCCACCGGACGACCGCAAGCAAAGCGCCACCGGTACCGCTCGCCGCATGCCGCAACCCGAGGATGAGGATGAACGACCCGGCCAGCGCTACGATCAGAAGGATCGCGATCCCGATCGAAAGCGGGAACCGCACATACCAGGGACGTCGGTCATCTGTTCCATAGACCAGCGACAGCGCGCTCATACAGGCACGCACAGCTCCCGAGACCTCCCAGACTGCAAGCAGTACGGCGACAGCGATCAGACCCGTCGAATCGCTGTCGAAGACCTTCGTGACGCTCGCGTCGATCCCGGCGTAGACCTCCGGCAGCACCTTCGACTGAACCTGCGGCGCGATCTGCCCAAACCAAACATGCTCGTGACCGGTCGCGCCGAGCAATGCGAGCGCAAGGAGGGCGAGCGCAACCAACGCGACGAACGACTGCAGCGCGATCGCCGCGGCCGACGTCAACAGCCCGTGCTCGTCGAAGAGGTCGACCCACACCGAGACGACCGACTTGAACGGCTTCCACCGCCCGTTGGTCCTGGACACGCACGGAACTTGCCCGAAGCTCAGGACACGAAGCCTACGACCGACACACGGGTAGCGGCCGGCGCCTCGACGAACAGGAGGCGAAGCTCATCGGCGCTGCGGCCGAATGCTTCCCGCTCGAAAACTGCGCGCCTGCAAGAAAGGAAGCGGGCACGCCGCGTCAAGCAGCGTTGAGCACCCGGGCCACGCGGCGGTCGGGGACGATCCAGAGCAGCGCGACGGCGACGAAGAGGCCGACCGAGACCCATGACATGACGAACGCAAGGACGAAGGCCACGACGTAGCCTGCCAACGAGATCTTCCCCTTGCGGTCGCTGCCGATCGCGCGATGGAGGTCCGACTCCGACTCGTGCAACGCAAGCAGCGCCAGCGTCAGGAGCGTGTACGCGAGCGCGCAGCCGAGCAGCACGGCCGCGTATGCCGCCGCCGGACCCTCGTGCACGCCGCGCCCGAGCCAGGCCGTCGTCACCGGCGTCAGCGACAACCAGAAGAGCAAGTGGATGTTCGCCCACAGCGTCCGCCCATCGATCCGGCGCACCACCTGGAACAGATGATGATGGTTCACCCAGTAGATCGCGACGAACACGAAAGTGAGCAGGTAGGCCAGGACCGGCCCCTTCTCGTGACCGAGGGCCGACAGGTGAGTTCCGTCGGGCGGCTTCAGCTCGAGCACCAGGATCGTGATCAGAATTGCGACCACGCCGTCGGTGAAGGCGGTCAGACGCTCGGGGCGCATCGCCCGAGCCTACGCCACCGCGGCAGCCCGGCCGCTCAGGGAGCTGAGGAACCCTCCCGGCCGGATCGTGTCCGCGACCGCCGCGGGGTCGGCCGCCGGCGTCCGACGGTCGAC
>JBOGZX010000008.1:0-8928 GCA_050697615.1 Gaiellaceae bacterium | reverse complement strand
TCCTCGAGCGACGTTGGATGGTGTCGATCATCTGGGCGTCCCACGAGGGTGCGGTCCGCTTCGGCGAGTTCGTGCAGTCGCTCGGCCCGATCCCGCCCGCGACCCTCGCGACGCGGCTGGTCGAGCTCCAGCGGGCGGGGATCCTGGAGCGGACGGCGGTCGACGGACGGCCGCCGCGCACCGAGTACCGCCTGACCGCGCGCGGCCGGAGCCTGACCGGTCTGATCGCCGCGCTCGAGCGACTCGCACGCGTCTGACTCCACGGCCCGCCGACACATCCGTCTTGACACGGGGCGACGTCGTTGATAGAAACGACGGCTTCGTCGTGAGCCGATTCCCGGCCGACGATGGTCTCGAAAGGAGGTCAGATGTCTCGCACACCGTTTACGAACACTCCGTGCCGTACGAGCTCCGGCGTCTGGCTTCCCATGGCGGCGTAGCCACCACCTCGTAGCTACCGCCGCACGCCGGGCTCGCTGAAGCCCACCCACCGGTCGTCCGCAGCTCCACGGCCGGCAGCCACTGGCGCCCTCGAGGCGCCCGATCACCCGATCCCTCGTGGAAGGAGAACGCGCACCGTGAGACCGACCCGCACGAACCGAGAGCACCGAGCACACCGCGACGAGATGAAGGGAGGATCACATGCTTTCTCACCAACCTGAAGTGAGCCGCCTGCTCCATCATGAGCGCGTCGAGCGGCTGGCGAGCGACGCACGGCGGCCGCTGCGCCTGCTGCGGCTGCCGCGGCAACGGCCGGCGGTCGCGGCACGCTCGGTGCTCGCCGCACGCCGTCGGCGTCAGCACGCAGGTGCGTGAGCGTGGGCCCGTGGAAGCTCACAGGGACTCGCACACGGCGCCCGGGGGCCCGGCGGATCTGGCCGATCCGTCGGCCCCCGGGGCGGCACGATGCACGGATCGCGCGCACGTAAGCTCCGCCGCATGGAGATGATCGGCGTCGCACAGTTGCACCGGACGGTCAACGGGGCGCTCCGCAAGGGCATCCTGGCGGCCGCCGACAGCCCGCGCGTCCAGCGCCAGGTGCGCCGCCACGGCATGCGCCTGGGCGCGGCGCGCTTCGTCGCCGGCGAGACGCTCGACGAGTGCGTCGGCGTGCTGCGGCGGCTGAACGAGCAGAGCCTTCACGCCAACACGACGCTGCTGGGAGAGGGGGTCCTCGAGCCGACGCAGACCGACGCGGTGGTGGCCGCCTACCGCGCGGTCGTCGACCGGATCGCCGACGAGCGCCTGCAGGCGAACGTCGCGCTCAAGCTCACGCACCTCGGCCTCGAGATCGACGAGGACCTCGCCTACGCGAATCTGCGTGCGCTGGTCGAGCACGCGACCTCGCGGCAGGAATTCATCCGGATCGACATGGAGCAGTCGCAGTTCGTCGACGCCACTCTGCGGATCTACCGGCGGTTGCGCGAAGAGGGACTCGAGCGGGTCGGGACGGTCCTGCAGTCGTACCTCTACCGCTCGCCGGACGACCTCGACGCGCTCCTGCCGCTCGCACCGAACCTGCGCCTCGTCAAGGGCGCGTACCTCGAGGCTGCCTCGATCGCCCATCCGCACAAGGAAGACGTCGACGCGGCATACGTGCAGCTGCTCGAGCGGATGCTGTCGAACGCCGGGCACACCGCCGTCGCGAGCCACGACGAGCGCCTGATCAAGCACGCGATCCGTTTCGCCGAAGAGCACGGCATCGACCGCAGCCGGTTCGAGTTCCAGATGCTCTACGGCGTCCGGCCGCAGCTTCAGCTCGATCTCGCCCGCCGCGGCTACAAGGTGCTCGTGGCCACGCCATACGGCCCCGAGTGGTACCCGTACCTGATGCGCCGACTCGGCGAGCGCCCGGCGAACCTGATGTTCTTTTTGCGGAACACGCTCCGCGGGTAGACCCGCCCGATGGCGCCGCTCGAGCGGGTGACGATTCAGGGCTTTCGCGGCGCGCGCGACGTCGTGCTCGATCCGGGGGCACTGTGCGTCCTCGTGGGCGAGTCGTCGTCGGGCAAGTCGACCGTGCTGTCGGCGATCTGGACGCTCCTCGAGGCGGCCGCGCCGATGCCCGTCGGCGCCGACGTCTCCCGCGGCCACGACCGCGTGCACGTCCAGGGCGAGTGCGGCGGACGCACGCTGTTCCTCGACGCGCGACCGCCCGCGACGCTGAACCTGAACCGCGAGGGCGCACCGCCGGCGTTGTTCTTCCCGGCGCAGCTGCGGCCGACCACGCTGCTCGCCCCTACCGGCGGACGGGCGAGACGGGCCGTCGACCTCGTCCGCGGCGCGTCGACCGACGACGGCGGGCTGTCGCTCGTCCGATCGATCGCGGCTCTCGTCGACAGTCGCGTGCGCGGGCTCGTCGTGCTGGTCGAGGAGCCCGAGCTGTACCTGGGGCCGCCTGCGCAGCGGCACCTCCACCGCCTGCTCCGGCAACTCGCCGCCCGGGGTCGCAACCAGGTGCTCTACTCGACGCACGCGCCGGTCTTCCTCGGCATCGACCGTCTCGACGAGCTGGTGCTGGTGCGGCACCACCAGCGCGACGGCACCACGCTCCTGCAACCCGAGGCGTTGACCCCGAGACAGTCGGCCCGGATGGTCGCCGAGCTCGACGCGGAGCGCGCGGAGATGTTCCTCTCGCGCGCCGTCGTGCTCGTCGAGGGCCGCACCGAGAAGGTGGCGCTGCCGTTCGTCTTCGAGGCGCTCGGCTACGACCTCGACCGCGAGGCGATCGCGGTCGTCGACTGTCAGGGCAAGGGCAACCTGCCGCTCTTCGCGGAGATCTGCAACGCCTGCCACATCCCCTACGTCGTGATCCACGACCGCGACGCGCCGCACGGCCGCGTCCCCGACGCGGCGGAGCGAGTCGCAAACCAGACGATCCTGCAGGTCGCCGGGCGCGGGCGGACGGTGATGCTGGTGCCGGACTTCGAAGGGGTGTCGGGGATTCCGAGCAAGCGGGCCAAGCCGGACGCCGCCCGACGGCGCTTCCACGAGGGGAACGGCGAGGTCCCGGCGCCGCTCCGCCAGGCCGTCAAGCGGGTCATCAAGGCCGGGCGGCGGGCGCCGCGTACGAGCCGCGGCGCCTGAACGCCCGACTCAGACGCTCTGCTCTGCGCGTGAGCCGACCGCGAGCGGCAGCGAGACGGTGAACGTCGAGCCCTCGCCCGGCTCGGAGACAACAGAGATCGTGCCGCCGTGGGAGGCCACGATCTCGCGCGCGACCGCCAGCCCCAGGCCGGTGCCACCGATCGACCCGGCGGCATCGGAGCCGCGGAAGAACTTCTCGAACACCTTCTCCCGCTCGCGCTCGGCGATTCCCATGCCGTCGTCGCTGACCGACACCGTCGCGTCGTCGCCCTCCGCCTGCACGCGCACGCGCACCTCGCCGCCCGAGGCGTACTTGAGCGCGTTCGAGAAGAGATTCCCGAGCACCTGGGCGAGCCGGTCGCGGTCGCCGTCGACGATCACCGGCTCACCCGGCAGGTCCAGGTCGAGGCGGTGCGACTCCGAGTGCGAGAAGTACAGCTGCGCCTGCTCCGCCGTGAGGTCGGCCAGGTCGAGCGGCGCCCGGTCGAGCGGCATCGCGCCTCCCTCGAGCAGCTGCACGTCGAGGAAGTCGCCCGCGAGCGCGGCGAGCCGCCGCGCCTGCGCGTCGACGATCTCCAGATACCGGCGCTGCTCCTTCGGATCGAACGTGCGCTCGAGCAGCAGCGACGTGAACCCGACGACGGACGCGAGCGGCGTCCTCAGCTCGTGCGACACCATACTGATCAGGTCGCGCTTGTGCTGCTCGCTCTCGCGCAGCCGCCGGTTCTGCACGAGCAGCTCGCGGCGCCCGAGATCGAGCGCCCGGGCCATCGCGTTGAAAGCTGCGACGAGCGAGCCGATCTCGCCGGCGGCACGTTCGTCGAGGCGGATCGAGAAGTCGCCCGCGGCCACCCGCGCCGCCGCCGCCGTCGCGCCGCGCACCGGCCGGGCGACCCGCCGGGCGACCCAGGCGCCGAACAGGAGCACCAGCGCCGCCGACAGCGCGAGCGCGCCGATGCCGGTGAAGACCGCCGCACGGGTGACGGCGTGCACGTGGGCGGCGCGGGCCGCCGAACGGCTGTCTTCCACCGCAAGGATCCGGTCGAGCGACGAACGGATCTGGGCCGTACGCCGCTTGTCCTCGCCGCCCGCGGCGGGACCGCGCGCATCCGACCGCGAGATCCGCGCGATCTCGATCACCGGCTCCGCATAGTCGGAGACGTACGAACGCAGCTCCCCTGCCGCGGCCTGCGCGCGGACGCGCTGCGCAGGATCGTCGGCGACGAGCCGTTGGAGCTGCCCGATCGCATCGGGCAGGCGGCCGCGCGCGACCTGGAAGAGCGTCAGGAAGCGGGGGCTGCCCGAGAGCGCGTAGCCGCGCAGCGACGAATCGAGATCGACCGAGACGTTCTCGAGGCGCAGCGCGGCCACGGTGACGTCCCTCGAGCTCGCCTCCTGCGCATCCGTCTGGCGGAGCGACAGGATCGCGAGCAGCGCCGCCACCGACATCACGCCGACCGCCAGCGCAACCGCCGCCGCGAGCACCGAGACGCGGCCGACAAGCGAGAGCGGTCTCACCGGCCTCGCCCGACGAGCGCGCGGGCGGTCGCCGCGAGCTCCTCGACCTGGAACGGCTTGCCGAGGAAGCGATCCGCGCCCGCGTCGAGTGCGGTCGCGACGTCCTTCGGCGACTGCCACGCCGACACGACCACGACCGGGACCCGCTCGAGCGCCGGGTCGACCCGCATCTCACGGAGCACATCGAGCCCGCTGCGCCCGGGCAGCATCACGTCCAGGATCACGAGTTCCGGCGGAGCCTCACGCAGGCGCGCCAGCGCAGCCTCGCCGTCGCCGGCCTCTTCACAGGCGAACGCGTCGCCGAGCGTCACGACGAGCAGCTCGCGGAGCGGCTCCTCGTCCTCCACCACCAGTACCCGTGGGCGCACGCTCACACCAACGGTGGTCATCCGGGCAGCCGGAAGAGCAGCAGCTCGCGTCTCGGCCGGATGTGGGTGGAGGTGACGGTGAGCATGCCGCGGGCATCGTCGTAGAGGCCCGTGCCGCCGACGATCGGGATCGTGTACAGCAGGCGCGACTGGATCGCGCCGGAAACGACGATCTCGCCCCGGGGCAGGTAGTACGTGCCGTCGCAGCTCCGCTCGCGCCGGTCGGCGTAGATGCAGATCAGCGTCGACCGGCCGATCTGCGAGCGCGTGAGGCGCGGGTTGTAGAGGCGCTGCCGGACGATCTCGATCGACCCCACGGCGGCGCCGCTCGGCGGTCGCACGACATGGTCCGAGATCTGAAGGTCCGTGATCCGGATCTGCGCCGGACCAACGGTTGCGCCGCTGCGCCCGACGGTGAGCAGGGCGCCCGCGGCGATCGCCAGTACCGGGACAATGAGCGGCAGTCTCGCGTCCAAATCGGTTCCCCTTTCTCGTTTCGCTTGCCTCGAACCGCAGACGCCTTCGCTCGCAGTCAGTGTTCCACAATCTTCCCCGAGAGTGGTAATCGCCCGTCTACGATGCTCCCATGCCCGGGCCCCGGAAGCTCCTCGACTGGGTGTTGACGATCGCGATCGCGATCGGTTTCGTCCTCGTATTCGAGGCCGAGGTCGCGAAGCCCTACCGCATCCCTTCGTCGTCGATGGAGCCGACGCTCCACTGCGCCCGACCCTCGGCCTGGTGCGAGGCGCGCTTCAGCGACCGCGTGATCGTCAATCGCCTGGCCTACCGGTTCGAGGACCCGAAACGCGGTCAGATCGTCGTCTTCGACGCTCCCGCGGCGGCCAAAGCCCTGTGCGGCGAGGGCGGGACGTTCGTCAAGCGGCTGATCGGGCTGCCCGGGGAGACGGTGTCGGAGGCGAGCGGCGGCATCATCTCGATCGACGGCCGGCCCCTGCGCGAGCCGTACGCCTTCGACCGGACTCAGGACCTGACGACCGGCACGTGGGACGTGCCGAAGGGCGAGTACTTCTTCATGGGCGACGACCGCCCGCACACGTGCGACTCGCGCACCTGGGGCTCCGTGCCCCGCAACCGGCTGATCGGCCCGCTGATCCTCACGTACTGGCCGCCGAACCGCGTCGCGCTGCACTGACGGCGCCCGCGATCGCCCGCGGCAGCCGGCGGCGCGCCGTGCCGAGCGCCTCGCTGACGGCTGCCGCCGCGTCCACGTGCACGCCGTCTCCGTGACCCACGAGCACCCGCTCCGGAGCGACCGCGCCGAGCGCGCGGGGTGGGCGCAGCCGCAGCAGCGGATGCACGCCGATGCGCTCGCCGTCCGCCCGGAAGTACGGGATCGTGCCGAGCGCATCCGCGCAGACGAGCGTCCGGCTCTGCGGCTCCCACAGCGCGACCTCGCGCCAGAAGCGGTTGTCGCAGACGCGTAGGGCCCGGAACGGCGTGTCACCGACTCCCTCCCACGCGCGGCGGAGCGGCACGTGGAGCCGTTCCGCCCACGCCGCACAGGCCCGGTTGTGGCGATCGAGCAACTGCAAGACGCCTGCGGGCTCGCCGAGCGCACGGACGCGGCCCTCGAGCTCCGCCGTGTCGATCGGGTCGATCAGCCAGACGCGGCCGTCCACGCGCAGCGCGTGCGACGTGCGCCGCATCCGCTCGCGGAGCGCCCAGCCGAAGCCGTCGTCCTGCTCGTCAAGCGGCTGCCAGCGCGTGGCCACGAGGCTCCATGATCGCATCGATCAGCCCGTACGAGACGGCCTCCTCGGGCGACATGAAGCGGTCGCGATCGATGTCGCGCAGCACCTGGTCGACGTCCTGGCCCGAGTGCCGCGAGATGATGTCCGCCATCCGCTTCGTCATGTCGAGGATCTCGCGCGCGGCGATCTGGATGTCTGCGGGCGTTCCGCGGAACCCGCCGGAGCCCTGATGGATCATGATCTTTGCGTTGGGCAGGGCGAAGCGCTTCCCCGGAGCGCCGCCGCACAGCACCATCGCGCCCGCGCTCATCCCCATACCGAGGCAGACGGTCGAGACGTCGGCGCCGACGTACTGCATCGCGTCGTAGATCGCCATCCCGGCGTAGGCCGAGCCGCCGGGCGAGTTGACGTACAGCGAGATGTCCTTGCCCGGTTCCTCGGCGTCGAGGAACAGGAGCTGCGCCGCGATCAGGTTCGCGATGTCGTCGTTCACCTCCTGGCCCAGAAAGACGATGCGCTCGCGCAGCAGTCGCGAGTAGATGTCGAACGAGCGCTCCATCCGCCCGTCCTGCTCGACCACCATCGGCACGACCGATCCCAGCATCACGACAGCCTCCTCGATTCGTAGGGGCTCGCGCCCGAATATCTTGCGGCGCGAACTCCAATGTGCAACCATCCAGTTGCCTCACAATAGCGCAACTTGGAGGTTGCATATGATTCGCAAGGAGATCGTCCTGCCGGCGCCGCGCGACGAGGTGTGGGAGGCGCTGACCGAAGCCGGACGCCTCGAGGACTGGTTCGCGAACCACGTCGACCTCGACCTGCGGCCCGGGGGCGGCCTGAGCTTCCGCTGGTCGAACGGCGAGGAGCGCCACGCGACCGTGACCGACGTCGACCCCGAGCGGCGGCTCGCCTTCGAGTGGGACGAGGAGGGCACGGTCGAGTTCACGCTCGCCGACGACGCCGACGGCACCCGTCTGACCGTCGTCGAGACGACGCCGGCCTGGAGCACCGCACTCGACCTGCAGGCCTCCGCGCTGGCACGTGTCTGAGCCCCTCAACCTGGTTTTCGGCGCGCTGGCCGATCCGAGCCGGCGGCAGGTGATCGGCTACCTGTCGGAGCGCGGCACGGCCACCGCGACCGAGCTGACCGGAGAGCTGCCGATGAGCCGGCAGGCGGTGTCCAAGCACCTGACGACCCTCGCCGACGCCGGCCTCGTCGAGCGCGAGCGGCGCGGCCGTGAGACGCGCTACCGGCTGACCCAGGCCGGCGAGGAGTGGGACGACCGGCTCGACGCGCTCGTACGGCACCTCGAGCGCCGCCGGGCGTGACGTCCGTCATGCCGAATTCATGACGCGGCCCACCCGCCGCGACCTGCACGATGGGCGCATGGATCGCGAGAGAACAGGGGTGGAGCTCGCCGGGCTGCGCAAGACCTATCGCACCGGCGGCGCCGCCGTCGAGGCCGTGCGCGGAATCGACGCGCGGATCGAGGCCGGCGAGACGGTGGCGCTGCTCGGGCCGAACGGTGCCGGCAAGTCGACGACGATCGACATGCTGCTCGGCCTGCTGCCACCCGACGCCGGCGAGGTCTCGGTCTTCGGCTCGACGCCGGCGGAGGCGATCGCGACTGGACGGGTCGGCGCGATGCTCCAGGGCGGCGCGGTGATCCGCGACCTGGAGGTACGCGAGCTGCTCGTCATGATGGCGTCGCTGTATCCGGCTCCACTCGACGTCGACGAGACGCTGCGCCTCGCCTCGATCGAGGACATCGCGGGCCGCCGCACCGAGAAGCTGTCGGGCGGGCAGACGCAGCGGGTTCGCTTCGCCGCGGCGATCGTCGCCGACCCCGACCTGCTCGTCCTCGACGAGCCCACGGTCGGCATGGACGTCGAAGCGCGGCGCGACTTCTGGATGACGGTGCGCGACTTCGCAGCTCGCGGCAAGACGATCGTGTTCGCAACCCACTACCTCGACGAGGCGGACGCGTACGCCGACCGCGCGATCCTCGTCGCCCAGGGCGTCGTGATCGCCGACGGGCCGACCACCGAGATCAAGGCGATGGTCGGCAGCCGCGTGATTCGCGCCACGCTGCCCGACGTACCCCTCGGCGAGCTCGAGGACCTCCCCGGAGTGCAGCGCGCCGAGCGTCGCGGTGACGCGGTCGTGCTCAACTGCAGCGACTCCGACACGGCCGTGCGGGCGCTGCTCGAGCGCTTCGACGGCGCCCGCGACCTGGAGA
>JBOGZX010000007.1:0-3637 GCA_050697615.1 Gaiellaceae bacterium | reverse complement strand
GCAACGCCCGCTTCGCGCGCACGCTGTTCGAGCAGACGTTGAATGCGCAGGCGCTCCGGCTCGGGGCGGGCGACGTCGACAGCCTGACGCACGACGAGCTGCAGGTTCTGCGGCCCGAGGACCTGCTCGCCGGTGCGCGCGCGCTCGGCGAGGAGCCGTTGCCTCCTCGCTCCGAGCGTGGCTCCTGGTTCGGTCGGCGCCGCTGATGGATCCCGGCGGACCGCCGCTCAACGTCTGGGACTACGAGCGGCTCGCGGCGCAGCGTCTCGAGCCCGGTGCGCACGGCTACTTCGCCGGCGGCGCCGGCGACGAGCTGACGCTGCGCGACAACGTGGAGGGGTGGCGCCGCCTGGTGCTGCGCCCGCGCATGCTGGTCGACGTCGACGCCTGCACGACGGCCACGCGGGTGCTCGGCCAGGAGGTCTCGATGCCGCTGCTCGTCGCGCCGGTGGCGTTCCAGCGGGTCGCGCATCGAGACGGCGAGGTCGCGATGGCGCGGGCCGCGCGCGATGCTGGCACGATCATGTGCCTCTCGACGCTTGCGACCTCGTCGCCGGCCGAGGTCGCGGAGGTCGGAGGACCGCGCTGGTTCCAGCTCTACGTGTTCCGCGACGAGGGGGTGACGCACGAGTTGATCGCGCAGGCGCGTGCCGGCGGCTACGGCGCGCTCGTCGTGACGATCGACGCGCCCGTGCGCGGGAACCGCGAGCGTGACGCGCGCACGGCGTTCCAGATCCCCGCCGACATCCGGATCGCCTCGCTTGGACGTGGTGGCCTGACGCCACAGCGCGTGTTCGAGCTGATCTCGGCGTCGGTGACCTGGCGCGACCTGGAGCGGATCGCGGCGGAGGCCGGCATGCCGCTGCTCGTGAAAGGCGTCCTGACCGCGGAGGACGCGCGTCTCGCGTGCGACCACGGCGCCGGCGGCATCGTCGTCTCGAACCACGGCGGGCGGCAGCTCGACGGCGTCGCCGCGACGAGCGACGCACTCTCCGAGGTGGTCGAGGCGGTCGAGGGCCGGCTCGAGGTGCTGGTCGACGGCGGCATCCGGCGCGGGTCGGACGTCGTCAAGGCGCTCGCGCTCGGGGCACGCGCCGTGCTCGCCGGCCGCGCGCCGCTGTGGGGCCTCGCCGCCGGCGGGGAGGAGGGCGCGCGGCACGTGCTCGGGCTGCTGCAGGCCGAGATCCTGAACGCGCTGCAGCTGGTCGGCGTCGGCTCCCCCGACGAGGTGACGGGCGATCGGGTCGCACGCTCTGGTCCGGTAACCGGACTACCCTGACATCCATGAAACGGGGTCTCGCCGTCGTGCTCGCCGCCGCTGCGGCGCTCGCGGGCGGCCATGACCGGGCCCGCGCCGCCGCCGGGACGTGCGGCGTCCCGTCCAGCGCGCCCATCTGGGTCGACTACGCCGGCCACGACGCCCCGATCACGCCGCGGCCGGGGATGGTGCTCGCGGTGTCGTCGGGAACGGTGGTCCCCTCGGCGATGCGCGCGGCCGGCGCAGCCACCGTCTTCTTCGACCTGCACCTCAACGACCGCGTCGGAACGACGTCGAATCCCGCAGATCCCGCCACGATCGCCGACCGGGCGAAGAGGGAGTTCGACTTCGCGGTCCAGGTCACCGGCTGCGACCATCCGCTGATCGCCGAGAACGAGCTGTTCGGCGCCCAGACGCCGACACCCTGGAGCGCGACGAACGCCCAGTACCGGGCGAACGTGCTCGCGCTGCTCCGGGCGCTGGACTTGCTGGGAGCGACGACGGCGATCACGATCGCGAACCCGCCCTACACGGGCGGCGAAGCGGCCGACTGGTGGAGGTCGGCGGCGCAGGCGTCGATCCTGATCCGCCAGGTCTACTTCACGGCTCCCGGCCCGAAAGGCCTGTACGCGCTGGGGCCGGCTCGCGCGAGCCGATCGATGCGCAGCGGCATGCGGGGGCTCGTCGCGCACTTCGCCCAGATCGGGATCCCGGCCGGCCGGGTCGCGCTCGAGCTGCAGTTCCAGTCGGCCGCGGGCCAGGGCGGGCGGCAGGGGTTGCAGCCGAAGGCCGCGTGGCTCGAGGTCGTCAAGCTCGAGGCGCTCGCGGCCCGGCAGGTCGCGGCGGACATGAAGATCTCGGGCATCTGGTCGTGGGGCTGGCCGAGCTTCTCGACGGCGGGCGACGACCCGGACAAGCCCGCCGCGGCGTGCGTCTACCTGTGGGCGCGCGACCAGAGCCTCTGCGATGCGCCGAAGCTCGCCGGCGTTCCCTTCGATACGTCCCTGACCGAGGGGCAGATCGCGCTTCCGAGCGCCGTTCGCTGCACGCTCGGGACGGAGCGGATCCTCAAGGCCGACGTCGCGCGGGCGGCGGCGCTCACGGGCGACCTGGGCGCCGCGGCGACCGCCCTCCTGCAGCGCGCGGTGCTCCGCGCCCAGGAGCCGGTCGACCCGGTGACGGTGCTCTCCGCGGTGCGGGCGATCGTGCGCGACCGCTTCGACGGGAGCACCGCGCGGTACCGCGAGGCGTTGACGGCGGCGCACCTCACGCCGGCCGACGCGCGCGCGATCGTCGCCGATCGCCTCGCTCGCGACCGCGTCGAGGAGCGGTTCCGCCCCGCTCCGCCGACCGGGGCGCAGATCGCCCAGTTCATCGCCACCTATGCGGCCACCGACGTGCGGCTCGTCTCGGCCGAGCCGGAGGCGCCCTGGCTGGGCGGGACGCGCGGCTTCGCGGTCGAGACGATCGCCCCGGCGCGGGCGTTCACGCTGCCGCAGGGGAGAACGCAGACGATCGACACGGTCGACGGGCGGTTCGCCGTTCGCGCGCTCGGGCCGTCGCTGCCGCTCCTCGCGCTCGCGCCGCCCCGTGCACAGGACGTCGCGCGGATCGTGCTCGGCCGCTTCGCGAAGGAAGCCGTCTATGCCCGCTGGCTGCGTGCCCGGGAGAGCGCGCTTCTGAGCGGTGCGGTCTGCACCGGTGACGAGGCGCCCGCGCTCGGAGACGTCGACCTGACCGACTGGGCGCCGTTCCTGGGCACATGAGAGGAGCCGAGCCTTTCGCCGGCATGTCACCGGCGAGCCGTGCGGCTCGCATCGTGCACGCCGTGCCGCCTGCGGGCGGCGCCGCCGTGATGGGAACCGGGATCGTCTCCGTCGGGCTGGCGCACGACGGGCGCCCGGGGCTCTCCGACGCGTTGCTCGCGGTCGACGTCGCGCTCTGGCTGGCGCTGGCGCTGGTCTTCGCGCTGCGCCTGCTGCAGCAAAGGACCCGCTGGCTCGAAGAGGCGCGGCTACCGGGCGGTCTCACCGGTGTCGCCGGCACAGCGGTGCTCGGGGCGCGCCTTTCGCTGCTCGGCGTGCACTGGGCGATGTACGTGCTCGCGGCGCTCGCGCTGTGTCTCTGGTCGGTGCTGATCGCCCCGGTGCTCCGCCACTGGAGCACGCCCACGATGGGCGTCTCGTTCATGCTCGTCGTGGCGACCGAGTCGCTGTCGCTGCTGGCGGCGCTGATCGCGCTGAGCACGCAGACCGCCTGGCTGGGAGTCGCCGCGCTCGTGCCGCTGGTGCTCGGCCTCGTCGCCTACATGTTCGTGCTCGTGCGCTTCGACCTGCGGCAGCTCGTCGTCGGAAGCGGCGACCACTGGATCGCGGGCGG
>JBOGZX010000006.1:0-3892 GCA_050697615.1 Gaiellaceae bacterium | reverse complement strand
GCCCTGACTCGACCGAGTGCAGCGCCGCGTCGAGCATCCGCGCGATCCCCGAGAGGTTCTGCACCGGGCCGTCGTGCAGGAAGAGGGCGATCCGCCGCCGCTCGTCCTGCTCGGCGGCGATCAGCCGGTCGAGCGGGTCGCCGCCGTCTGGCACTAATCGATAATCGCCTCGCGAAGCGCGATCGCGACCGCGTGCGTGCGCGTGTCGGCCTCGAGCTTCGTGAGGATGTGGCGCACGTGGCTCTTCACCGTCTCCTGCGAGATGAAGAGGCGGCCGGCGACGTCGGCGTTCGACATGCCGTCCGCGAGCAGCTGCAGGATCTCCCGCTCGCGCGTCGTGAGCATGTCGGTCTGGTCCTTGCCGGCGAGGAACGCGGGCATCAGCGCCGGGTCGACGTAGCCGTCGCCCTGCGCGACCTTCTCGATCGCACGCACGAGCGTCTGGTGCGGGGCCTCCTTGAGGATGTAGCCCTTCGCGCCCGACTCGAGCCCGCGGCCCAGGAGCGAGCGCTCGGAGTAGGCCGTGAAGATCAGCACCTTCGAGTCCGGGACGCGCTCCGTGAGGAGCTTCGTCGCCTCGAGCCCGTCCATGCCGGGCATCCGGACGTCCATGATCACGACGTCCGGCTTGCGCCGCTCCGCGAGCTCGACGGCGGACGCCCCGTCCGCCGCCTCGCCGACCACCCGGATGTGCGGCGCGCGCGACAACGAAAGCCGCAACCCCTCGCGGACGACCTCGTGGTCGTCCACGATCAGGGTCGTGATCTCGTCTGTCATGGTTCGCAATCCTACGCGGAAAGCAACGAAAGTTGTTCATCCCGGCCGCGCGGGCGGAGCGGCTCGGGCCGCCGATCCCTGATTCCATGGGCGCGGGCGAGCCGCCGCACCGTCTCCCGGGGCGGCTGCGCCTCGGCGCTCGGCAGGTACGCGCGCCCGCCGTACAGCCGCTCGTACCGTGGGAGGAGCTCCGGCCAGTCGCGCGCCAGGCAGTCGAGGAAGTGCTCGCGCGTCCCGGGCTTGAGGTAGAGGAGGTTCGCCCAGATCCCGCAGGCGCCGGCCTCGCGCGCTGCGCTCACGACGCGCTCGATCTGGCGCGGGTGGTCGGACAGGCCGGGGAGGAGCGGCGCCATCCCGACCGACGCGCGGACGCCGGCATCCACCAGCGTCGTCAGCGCGCGCAGCCGCTGCCGGGGCGGCGCGGTGCCCGGCTCGGTCGTGCGCCAGACCTCGTCGTCGACCGTCGGCACCGAGAACGTGACCGAGACGTCGGCGCGGTGCGACGCCTCCGCGAGCAGATCGACGTCGCGCACGATCAGCGGTCCGCGCGTGATGATCGAGAACGGGCTGCCGGCGTCGCACAACACCTTCAGGCACGCGCGCGTCAGCCGGTAGCGGCCCTCGGCCGGCTGATAGGGGTCGGTGGCGGCACCGACCGCGATCGGCTCGAAGGCCCAGCTCGGACGGGCGAGCTGGGCCCGCAACACCTCGGCGACGTTCACCTTCACCCGGATCGACGTGCCGTACCGCTCGTCGAAGGGGCGGTCGGCGCGGCGCTCGAACGCACGGACGTAACAGAAGGTGCAGCGGTGGACGCACCCCATGTACGGGTTGAGCGACCACTCGAAGGGCATGCCCTTGACACGGTTCAGCGCCGTGCGGCACGGCTCCTCGCGATACTCGACCCGCATCCCGGGATCATAGAACACCTGTTCGCATCGACCGGCTTGCCGGGTATACTCGAAGCACTGATTCGCGTGGACGACGACCTGCCGCCAAGTACGCGCGCGCCGGAGAGCGGCGCTCCGCGATGACCTTCGCCCTCGAGATGCTCGGCCTTGCCGCGCTGATTCTCCTGAACGCCTTCGTCGTCGCGGCCGAGTACGGCCTCGTCACGTCGCGCCGCACGCGGATCATGGAGCTGCAGCACCAGGGGAACAGGCGGGCCTCGGCGGTACTGCGGATCACGAGCGACCCGCCGCGGTTCATCGCGGCGATGCAGTTGGGTGTCACGATCGCGTCGCTCGGAATCGGCGCCCTCGGCGAGCAGGTCCTCTCCGCGCGCTTCGACGCGTGGATGGCGTCGTTCCTCGCGGTGATCGTGGCGCTCCTGATCGTCACGTACCTGGAGGTCGTGATCGGCGAGCTCGTGCCGAAGGGGATCGCGCTCGGCCACGCCGAGCGCACCGCGCTCGCGGTCTCCACGCCGGTGCGCGCCTTCTTCGCCGTCATGCGGCCGTTCATCTGGCTGCTGCAGCGCTCGACGGAGGTCCTGCTGCGCGCCCTCGGGCTCGAGCCGCCGGGCGCGGAGCACCAGGCGCACTCGGAGGCGGAGCTGCGCATGCTGCTCACGAGCTCGGCCGAGCAGGGCGAGATCGAGCACGAGGAGCAGGAGATGCTCACGAAGGTCTTCGACTTCGCCGACAAGGAGGTCAGCGACGTGATGGTGCCGCGGCCCGAGGTGGTCGCGATCTCGATCGGACTGCCGCCGGAGCAGGCGCTCGAGGCGGTACTCGACTCTCCGTACACGCGCTACCCGGTCTACCGGGAGTCGCTCGACGACATCGTCGGCGTGCTGCATGTCCGCGACCTGATCGAGGCGATGCACGAGCACGGGATCGTCTCGGTCGACCTCGAGTCGATCGTGCGGCCCGCGTACATGGTTCCGGAGACCAAGGACCTCGGCGCCCTGCTGAAGGAGTTCCGGCGCACGAACCAGCACATCGCGGTGGTGATCGACGAGTACGGCTCGATGGAGGGCATCGCGACGCTCGAGGACCTGCTGGAGGAGATCGTCGGCGAGATCGAGGACGAGTTCGACATCCCGGACGACACGGTCGAGCGCGTGGACGACGACACGGTCCGCATCGGCGGCACGTTCCCGATCGACGAGTTCAACGAGCGCTTCGAGTGCGACCTGCCTCACGAGGACTACCACACGCTCGCGGGGTTCGTCTTCGGGCAGCTCGGCCGCGGTGCCGAGCCGGGCGACGAGGTCGACCACGACGGCCTCCGCTTCCAGGTCGACTCGGTGGAAGGGCAGCGGATCGACCGGCTCACCGTCACCTTCCAGCCGTGGCATCGCGTCCCGGATCTCGGGCCGGGCGGCGCGTCCGAGTAGGATCCTGCCGTGGACGAGCTGCGCGCGATCGCATCCTCGCTCGAGCCGGCGGCCCCGGCCCTGGAGTCGTACCTCGCCAGGGTCCGCGAGCGTGCGTACACGATCACCGACGCCGACGTCGAGTCGCTGAAGGCCGCCGGCATCTCGGAGGACGAGATCTTCGAGCAGACCGTCGCCGCGGCGATCGGCGAGGGTCTGCGCCGCTTCGACGCAGCGGCGGAGGCGATCGGATGAGGCTCGCCGTCGTCGACCACGGACACGCGCCCGACGCCGCGGCGATGCTCGACGAGATCCGCGCTCACAGCGGCGCCGAGCCGCTCGGGGTCGTGAAGACACTGCTCTACCGGCCAGAGCTCTTCGGGACGCCGTTCTCGGAGAAGCTCGACCGGGCGATGCGAGGCCCGTCCGACTGGAGCGCGGGGGAGCGAGAGCTCTTCGCCGGGTTCACGTCTCTGCTCAACCAGTGTCCATTCTGAACGGGCTCCCACGGCGCAGTTGCGTCGTACGCGCTCGGCGAGGAAGTGTGGGAGGCGGTGATCGCAGACTGGCGGACCGCGCCGCTGCGCCCCGAGCTCGCCGCGACGCTCTGCTTCCTCGAGAAGCTGACGCTCCGCCCGGAGGAGCTCGAGCCGGCGGATGCCGACGCGGTGCGCGCCGCCGGCGTCTCTGACGCCGCGTTACGGGACGCGGTCACGGTGTGCGCGCTTTTCAGCATGATCGTCCGCCTCGCCGACTCGTTCGGCTGGGACGTCCCCGACTGGGAGACGCTCAAGC
>JBOGZX010000005.1:0-3381 GCA_050697615.1 Gaiellaceae bacterium | reverse complement strand
AGCGAAGGTGGCGGCTTTGCCGCCGCCGGAGCGGATATGAGCGTAGGCTCGACGGAGCTCAAAGGAGCGAAGGTGGCGGCTTTGCCGCCGCCGGAGCGGATATGAGCGTGCTCGACGGGAAGCCTCTGATCCAGGACGTCCTCGAGGTCGAGCGGCCCGAGCAGCTCAAAGCGCTCGGGCATCCCCTGCGGCTGAAGGTGCTGCAGGTCCTCGGCGACTCCGACCGGGCGCTGACCAACCGGGAGCTCGCAGTCCGCCTCTCGGTCGACCCCGGGCACCTGCACTTCCATGTGCGGATGCTCCACCGGGCGGGCCTCATCGAGCTCGCAAAGGCCGAAGGCAGGGAGAAGCCCTACCGTCCGGTCGCGAAGCACCTGAAGATCGGGCCGAAGATTCGCGCTGCCGGGCTCGCGAGCGAGCTGCAGGCGGCCCAGCTGCGCGAGCTACGGCGGGGGTTCGAGCTCCACGCGACGGACGGGGAGTTCCGGAGCGCGCAGATTCACGCCCACGTCGACATCGAGGCGCTGCGTTCCCTGCTGAACGAGCTGATCGACCGGGTCTCCGGGCTGGAGGACGAGTCGCAGCCGCCGCAGACGATCACGGTCGCGTTTCATCCGGCGTTCGAGCAGGGCGAGACGGACGGTTGACGCTCGGCAGGAGCGCCGATTCCGGCAGCTCCTGCGCGATCCCGCGCCGCCGCGCGAGCTCGGCCAGCACCAGTGCCGTGTCGGCGACCGGAACGTTCTCGAGGTACTCGGTGCGCGCCTCGAACGAGCCGACCACGGACTCGACCGCCTCGAGGTACGCGATCGGATCGTGGGCCGCGACGAACGCGAGCGCCTCGGCCAATTCGTGCGGAAAGTCGCCGAGCTCGCGCAGGGACTCCGCGACGTGTCGCGCCTCGGCCCAGCGCCCGAGCGCGAGCAGGGCGAGCGCCGCCGCGTAGCGGCCGATCGGCGAGGACGCCGTCGCGGTGCCCAGCTCGAGCGTCCAGCCCGCGAGCTCCTCGACGGCCGCGTCGTCGCGGGCCAGGAGCGCGGCCTTCAGCGCCCCGATCGGGCGCCCCCAGGCGTCGTGCGGCGGCGCGGCGTCCCAGCTCTCGCGCCAGCGGGCGGCGGCCCGCGTGAACCAGTCCGGCGCGTCCCCGTCTCCCGCCATCAGCAGCGCGAGGCCCGCGGCATACGCCGCGTTGCCGCGGCGGACGAGGGCGCGCTCGTCCGGCTCGCCGTGCTGCTGCTCGTAGCGGGCGCGCTGCTCGTCGGCCAGAGACGTCCAGTCCATGCACCGAGGTTGTACTCGATAGCGTTGCGGTATGGCACGGGACGACTGGCGGCTGCGCGTCGAGCTCGCGGAGGCGGGAACCGGCGGGCTGCTCGAGCGGCTCGGGCTCTTCGACTCGAATGCTCGCGACCTGGCCGACGAGCTGAGAGACCGCCGGCTGGCCGTCACGGAGGACGACGGCGTCGTGTTCGTCTACGCGAGCTCGTCGCTCGGGCTCGCGCCGGCGAAGCGCGCGATCGAGCTGGAGCTCGACGAGCTGGGCGTGCATGCCGGGTCGATCGCCACCGAGCACTGGCTGCACGACGAGGAGCGCTGGGACGACGAGCCTGCCGCACCGGACGACGACGCGGGGGTGCTCGCCGAGGGATACGCGCCGTGGGAGGTGCGGATCCCCTGCCGCGACCATCGCGCCGCGCGGGCGCTCGCCGATCGGCTCGAGGCCGAAGGCTACGGCATCGTGCGCCGCTGGAGCTACGTGATCGCGGGCTGCGCGTCGCGCGAGCAGGCCGACGAGCTCGCCGAGCGGTTGCACGGCGAGGTCGAGCCCGGCGGCGAGCTCGTGTGGGAGACCGTTCCCGGCAACCCGTTCGCCGTCTTCGGCGGCATGGGCGACGCCGGCGGACCCATCTGACGGGTCGACTACCGCGCAGTCGTCCGGCCGTTCGGCTATCCTCGAGGGTGCGCTTCGGGATCGGGGACTTCAACCGTAGGCGCAAATCCCTTTGAGGAGGCGGCACAGCAGGCGTGTCGCACGCATTGGCTGATACCACAACGCACCTTCCGACAGAGTCGGAGGCAGCGGCCGCCATTCGGGCCGACGCCCTCCACGCAGAAGCATGGGCCGGCGAGCCGTTTCTGCGAGCCGACGAGGCGCCTGACGTCGTGCTCGCTCCGAAGAGCGCCCGGCGGCTCGCGCTCGAGGACGCCCTGGCCGAGATCGCCGAGGGCCGCTCGGAGCCGTCCTCCGGCTGGAAGGTGCGCTTCGCCTTGCTGCTCGGGCTCGAGCGCGTCCTCTCCGAGCGGCCACCGCACCTCGCCTCCGGCACCGAGCTCCGCCGTCACCAGGTCGATGCGCTCGCCGGCATGCTGACGGAGCTGATCGCGGCCACGCAGAAGGTCGAGAACGGAAACGGCAACGGCCACGGCGACGAGGCCGAGGAGGACGACGAGCCCGAGGACGAGCTGGAGCTGGCGCCCGAGCTCGACGACGAGGAGCCGGAGCCGCTGCCGGCCGAGCAGGACCCCGGCGCCGTCCGCCGCTACCGCTTCCGCCATCCGACCGCGTCCGGGAAGACGATCGCCGCCGCGGGATTCGTCGAAGCGGCGCGCACCGAGGGCGTCCTGATCCTCACCCACCGCCGCCTGCTCGTCGACCAGTTCCGGCGCGAGCTCACCGACCACGGCTACTCGGACCGCTTCGCCGAGGCCGTGCTGAGCGGCCACACCGCGCCACGCGCCTCCAACCCGATCACGATCCAGACCTACGCCTGGTTCGCGCGTCACGTCGACGAGATCGCACGCGACGCCTACCAGCTCGTCATCTGCGACGAGGCGCATACCGCGCTCGGCGAGAAGACCTCGGCCGCGATCCGCTCGCTCAGCGAGCCGATCTACGTCGGGATGACCGCGACCGAGGAGCTGATCGCGAAGCAGGTCTCCGATGTCTTCCCGGCGTCGGTCGACGATCTGCCGCTCGCCGACGCCGCCCGGCGCGGGCTGATCGCGCCGCTCCGCTGCCTGCGGGTGCCGCCGGTGGCAGCGATCAACCAGGTGCCGATCGTGGGCGGCGACTTCGAGGAGCGCGCGCTCGCCCAGGCGCTCGATCACGAGGCGCTGAACATGGCGGCCGCGACGCTCTACCGCGAACGGTTCGGCGACACGCCGGGCATCGTCTACGCCGCCGGCGTCGAGCACGCCTACAACCTTGCGACGGCATTCCGTGCCGCCGGCATCAAGGCGGAAGCCGTCTCCGGCCGCACGCCGCCCGTGAAGCTGGCCGAGATCCTCGCCGCGTACGAACGCGGCGAGATTGACGTGCTGATCAACGCCATGCTGCTGGCCGAAGGCTGGAACTCGCCGCGCGCGACGATCGTCATGCAC
>JBOGZX010000004.1:0-12238 GCA_050697615.1 Gaiellaceae bacterium | reverse complement strand
GTGTTGTGGCTGACGAAGCCGTTCGTCAGGAACGAGTGGTCGTCGGTGTCGACGCGCAGCGAGTAGACCGGCTGCACGCCCGCATCCTCGACGCTCGCGACCTCGGCGTAGTAGTAGTCGCCGGTGACGAGCGGCTCGACGACGGCCTTCACCTCGGAGGATGCGATGCGGTCGAGAATCGCGGTGCCGCGCTGCTCCCAGTGCTCGATGCGGTCGACGTCGTGCCGGCGGAGCCAGTCCCTGTCGGCCCAGCGCGACTCGCAGTCGCTGCGGATGTACGCGGCCACGCCCGGAACATCGTCGGAGCTGAGCGTCGTGCTCTCCTCCGGGATCTGCGCGAGCGCGCGGGCGAGCTGCGCCTGCTTCGCGTCGAGGAAGCCGACGTTCCGCGCGAACAGTCGCGCGTCGCGCCGGTTCGCGATCGCGACCTCGTGCCCGTCGTTCGTGTAGCGGCGGAGCCGGCTGACGACGCCGAGCTCGAGCAGCAGCAGCTGCACGTCCCTGGCGAGCTGCTCGCTGCCAGTGGAGTACGAGATCTTGATCGTCCTGCGTGGAAGCAACGACGAAGAGCCGTCGCCGGTGAAGAGCGCCTGCAGGAAGGCCCGCTTGACCGCCTGCGAACCGCGCCAGACCCGCTCCGGGACGCGCTTCGAGGCGGATGCGCCGAGCAGGAGCGCCTCCTGACGATCCGGCTCCGGCAGCTCGAGCTCGACGGCGCGCGGGGTGCGCGACAGCGCGACCCGGTCGCCGGGCTCGATCTCCTCGAGCAGCTTCCAGAGCAGCATCGGCACGCCGGCCACGCCGGCCAGGCAGAGCACCGGGTGGTTGTGCGTTCCCTCGAGCTCGAACCCCTCGCGCGTGGTGACCCGCAGCGTCGGGTGGTCGCCCGAGTGAAAGAGCTTCGACGCGTGGACGGGCCGCCCGAGGCGGTCGAGGACCCGGAGGTCGACGTCGTTGTCGGAGCCCGGCTCGGCATCGACGATGTCGCCGATCCGCACCGTGCCACTCTCCATGGCGACCATGGCCGAGGCGGCCAGGCAGTAGCGCATCGCCGCCGGTGGGTCGTCGTCGATCGAGCCGAAGTTGCCCTGCCCGTCGACGAGCTGGTAGCGCATCGAGAACGGCTGCGCGAGACGCACGAGCGTGTCGTAGATCGACTGGTCGCCGTGCGGGTGATGGTTGCCCATCACGTAGCCGACGATGTTCGCCGACTTCACGTACGGCCGGCCGGGGCGGTTGCCGTTCGACCACATCGAGTAGAGGACGCGTCGGTGCACCGGCTTGAGCCCGTCGCGAGCGTCGGGCAGCGCGCGCGAGACGATCACCGACATCGCGTAGTCGAGATAGCTCGTGCGCATCTCCTGCTCGAGCTCGCGCGACTCGATCCGCCCCGGGCCGAGGGCCCCCGTCTCTAGCTCCGACATGCGGTCATCCTCAGACGTCCAGGAACTTGACGTCCTTCGCGTTCTGCTCGATGAACTCGCGTCTCGGCTCGACCGCGTCGCCCATCAGGTTCGAGAACAGCTGGTCTGCGGCGGACGCGTCCTCGACGTCGACCCGCATCAGGAGCCGCTTCGCCGGGTCCATCGTCGTCTCCCAGAGCTGCTCGGCGTTCATCTCGCCGAGGCCCTTGAAACGCGAGATCTGGATTCCCTGCTTCGCCGCGTCGAGCACCATCGCGCGCAGTGCCGCGAACGTCTCGGCGACCGCGGCCTCCTTGCCGATGCGCACGGCGAACGGGGGCGATCCGAGCAGCTCCGCCAGCCGCTTGTAGGCCTGGCGCAGCTTTGCGTAGATCGGCGACGCGAGCAGCTCGACCGGCACTGCGATGTTCCGCGCCGCCGACGTCTCCGTCTCGACGACGCGGACGTGGAACTCGTCGTCGGAGCGGTCGAGCACCGAGAGCACGTAGCCGTTGTCGACGACCGCCGCCACGGCGTCGGGAATGTCCTCGACCGACTCGATCTCGTGCTCGACGAGCCGGTGGAGGACCATCAGCTCGGCGGCCGGTGCGCCGAAATCGGAGCGAAGGCGTGCGTAGTACCCCTCGTACTGTTGCAGCGCGCCGCTGAGCCGCGTCCACTTCGTCTCCGTCAGCTTCACCTGCTCGCCCTCGCGGTCGGTCAGGTCGACGTGCGGAATCCGGTCGCGCGCGAGGAGCTCCTCGAGCTGCGCGTCCTTCTCGAAGTAGAACTCCTTGCTTCCGAGCTTCACCTTGTAGAGCGGCGGGACGGCGATGTAGACGTGTCCGCGATCGATCAGCTCCGGCATCTGCCGGTAGAGGAACGTGAGGATCAGCGTGCGGATGTGGGAGCCGTCGACGTCGGCGTCGGTCATCACGATCACGCGGTGGTAGCGGAGCTTCTCGAGGTCGAACTCCTCGCCGAAGCCGGTGCCGATCGCGGTGATCATCGCCTGGATCTCGTTGTTCGAGAGAACCTTGTTGATCCGGTTCTTCTCGGCGTTGATGATCTTCCCGCGCAACGGCAGGATCGCCTGATAGGTCCGGTCGCGGCCCATCTTGGCCGAGCCGCCGGCACTGTCACCCTCGACGATGAAGAGCTCCGCCGCCGAGGGATCGTTGATCGAGCAGTCGGCGAGCTTTCCCGGCAGCGACATCGACTCGAGCGCCGACTTACGACGTGTCATCTCGCGCGCCTTGCGGGCGGCCTGGCGCGCCCGCGCTGCCGAGATCACCTTGCTGATCACCGCACGGGCGTCGGCGGGGTTCTCCTCGAAGAACTCTGCGAGCTTCTGGTTGACGGCCTGCTCCACGAGCCCGCGCACCCAGGGATTGCCCAGCTTGGTCTTCGTCTGCCCCTCGAACTGCGGCTCGGCGAGCTTGACGGAGATCACGGCCGCGAGCCCCTCGCGGACGTCCTCGCCGTCAAGATTGTCCTCCTTCTCCTTCAGGAGCCCCTTCGACCGGGCGTAGTCGTTGAGCGTGCGGGTGAGTGCGCCCTTGAAGCCCGAGAGGTGCGAGCCGCCCTCGTGCGTGTTGATGTTGTTGGCGAACGAGAAGATCGACTCCTGGTAGGAGTTGTTCCACTGCATCGCAACCTCGACCTCGCCCTGATCGGTCGAGCTCTCGAAGTAGACGATGTGCTTGTGGGCGATGTCCTTCGAGTCGTTGATGTACGCGACGAAGTCCCTGATGCCGCCCTCGTAGTGGAACTCCACGAGCTCGCCGTCGACGCGCTCGTCGCTCAGCTTGATCCGCAGGCCCCGGGTGAGGAACGCCATCTCGCGCAGGCGCGAGACCAGGGTCGGAGCATGAAACTCGGTCTCGTCGAAGATCGAAGCGTCGGGCAGGAACGAGATCGTCGTCCCCGTCTCGCTGCTCGCGCCGATCTCCTCCATCGAGCCCTGCGGCACGCCGCGGGCGAACTCCTGGCGGTAGGTCTTGCCGTTCAGCTCGACGGTGGCCACGAGCCAGTCGGAGAGGGCGTTCACGACCGACACGCCGACGCCGTGCAGTCCGCCCGAGACCTTGTAGCCGTCGCCGCCGAACTTGCCGCCGGCGTGCAGCTTCGTCAGGACGACCTCGAGCGCGGAGACCCCCTGCTCGGGGATCACGTCGATGGGGATGCCGCGGCCGCGGTCGACCACGGTGACCGAGTTGTCGGGGTGGATCGTGACCTCGACCGAGTCGTTGTAGCCCGCGAGCGCCTCGTCGACGGCGTTGTCGACGACCTCGTAGACCAGGTGGTGCAGCCCGCGGATCCCGGTCGAGCCGATGTACATCCCCGGCCGCAACCGGACCGGCTCGAGGCCCTCGAGCACGGTGATGTCCTTGGCCGAGTAACCGGCCTTCGCCTGGGTCTTTGCCATCTGGAAGAAATGCCTGCAAAACCGCTGTTTCGCGAGGCCGTGGAAGTGTATCAGATCGGGCGGTCGCCCCGCCCCCTGGCGAGGCTGAATCCGATCGCTTTTTGCACACTTTCGCGCAACTTCTCGTCCTGAATCGTGGAGGCGATCGCACGTGCCCGCTCCTCGTCCGACGGCGACGGGACGACCCGGCTCGGCTCGGGCGCGTCGCCGGTCTCCGGCAGCGGCCCCGGCGCGAAGCGGAGCCCGGGGACGCCGAGGCGGCCCGCGATCTCCGCCGACTGCTGACCGAGCTCGAATGCCCACACCGAATCGGCGGTGTTCGCATGGACGGTGCCGTCGCGGGCGATCCTGGCGGGCCACGCGTTCCGGGCGATCGCGGGCCCGACGACGCCGGGCCAGCGCTCCACGAGCTCCGCCATTCCCGCCTGCGGCCCGAAACGGGCGAGCTCGGACCGGATCTCGCTACCGAGCGGATCCATGCTCCACCTCCACGAGCTGAGCCGGGTCGACCGGAAGCGCCGATGCGTGCGTCGCCGTGATCACCGTCTGCCCCATACCCACGAGCCGCTCCGCGAGCACGCGGCGCCGGCGCCGGTCGAGCTCCGACAGCACGTCGTCGAGCAGCAAGAGCGGAGGGGAGTCGAGCAGCTCCGCCTCGGCGAGGAGCAGCGAGAGCACCGCGAGCCGCTGCTCGCCCTGCGAGCCGAACTGCCGCAGGTCGCGGGCGCCGCTCGAGATCGTGACCTCGTCCAGGTGCGGCCCGAGCCCGGTGGAGCCGCGCTCGAGGTCGCGTGACAGCCGCGCGGCGAGCTCGGCGGCCGGGGGAGCGGCTCCGTCGTAGCCCAGGCGCCCGTCGGGAAGGCCGAGCTCCCCCGCGAGCTCCGCGAACGCCGGGGTCAGCGTCTGCAGCGTCGAGCGGCGGAGGTCGACCAGCTGCCCGCCGAGCTCCGCGAGCCGTTCCGTCCAGGGCTCGAGCGCGTCGCGGGTCGAGAGGCCGAGCTGCACGCGCCTGAGCGCGGCGTTTCGCTGCGCGAGTGCTGCCAGGTACTCCTGCGGCACGCCCGCCCGGGCGGGGAAGAGGCGTCCGAGCACCCGGTCGAAGTACGCACGGCGGGCGGCCGGCCCCCCTTTCACGACCGTCAGGCGATCGGGCGTGAAGACGAGCGTCGCAGTCTCGCGCCTGAGCGATTCCGCGGAGACGAGCCGGGCGCCGTTCACGCGCGCTTCCTTCGCCTGGCCGGAGCGCAGCGTCACCGAGATCTCGAGTGGAGACGACTCGCGCCGGCCGTGCACCGTCACGCGCGCGGCGGACTCGCCGAAGCTGATCAGCTGTGCGTCGTTCCGCGTTCGCGGCGAGAAGCCCTGCGTGGCGACGTGCAGCGACTCGAGCAGGTTCGTCTTCCCTGCGCCGTTCGCGCCCACGACGAGCACGACGCCGTTGGCGAGAGGCAGGTCGAGCGTCGCATACGACCGGTACCGGCGGAGGCGGACGTGCTCGACGTTCAGACGGCCCGGCGCCCTACCCGGCGAGCCGGATCGGCATGATCAGGTAGACGTAGTCGTCGGCTTCGCCCTCGAGCACGACGGGCCTGAGCGGGCTGATCAGCTTGAAGGTGATCGACTCCGAGTCGACCGAGTCGAGCCCGTCGCGCAGGAACTCCGCGTTGAAGCCGATCTCCATCGCGTCGCCGTTGTACGGAGCCGGCACCGACTCGTCGGCCTCGCCGACGTCCTGGGTGGTCGCGGAGACCTTCAGCTCGCCCTCGGCGAAGCGCAGGCGGATCGGCGAGTTGCGTTGCGCCATCAACGAGACCCGCCGGACGACCTCGAGCACCTCCTCGCGCGGCAGCACGACCTCGTGGTCGAACTGCTCCGGCAGCAGCTGCCGGTAGTTCGGGAACTGGCCGTCGATGCGTCGCGTCGTGAGCCAGGTTCCGTCGGCGCCGAAGACGACGTGGTTCTCGAGCAGGCCGAGCTGGATCTCGTCGGTCGCCGCGATCCTGGAGACCTCCTGCAACGCGCGGGCAGGGATGATCGCCTCGAGCTCCGGAAGCTCGGCGTCGACCGCGGTGTGCTTCACCGCGAGCCGGTAGGAGTCGGTCGCCGCCATCACGACCCGGCCCGGCTCGAAGCGGACCAGGATGCCCGTGAGCACCGGGCGGCTCTCGTCCCGCGACGCGCTTCGACCGACGCGTGCGACCGTCTGGACGAGCGCGTCGCGGTCGATCGTGTGCAGCGGCGCGGCCTCCGCGTCGGGAAGGCGGGGGAAGTCCTCGGCCGAGTACGTGTGCAGCCGGTAGTTAGCCGTTCCCGACGTCACCGCGACGACGGCCTCTTCGGGATGGTGCTCGATCGTCACCTCACCCACCGGCAGTGACCGGGCGATGTCGAGCAGGAGCCGTCCCGGAACGACCACCGTCCCCTCGCGGTCGACCGCCGCGTCGAGCGCCGCGCGCAGCGACACCTCCATATCGGTGGCAGCCAGATGAAGCCGACCGGCTTCGGCGCGCAGCTGGACCCCGCCCAGGACGAGGACGGAGGTGCGCGCCGAGACGGCGCGTGCGACGACCGCCAGCTTCGCCGCGAGCTCGTCCTTCGAGGCGGTAATCCTCAGGCCGGTACCCACTAGTGTTTCTGAGTCAATCATGTAATGAAAACCTCGTTGTAGTGATAGGGGCTGTGGGTAGCGGGGAGAACGCTCGAGCCACCTCGTCCAGAGCCATTTTCGCTGTGGGGCAGGACGGGGGACAAGTCGCTCTCGTGCACAGGCATCGAGGCTCAGCGCGCCTGACGGATGCGGGCTGTGAGTTCCTGGATCAGGTTGTACACAGATCTGTCCTCGCGGATCAGGCGGGCGATCTTCGACGTCGCGTGGATCACGGTGGTGTGGTCGCGACCTCCGAACTGCTTGCCGATCTTGGGGAGCGAGGAGTCGGTGAGCTCACGTGAGAGGTACATCGCGACCTGTCGCGGATAGACGATGTTCTGGGACCGACGGTCGCCGGTCAGCTCGGCCATCGTGACGCCGAAGCGGTCGCAGATCAGCTCCTGGATCCGCTCGATCGAGATCTGCGTGCTCTCCCCCTGCGGGAACACGTCCTTCAGGACGTCCTGCGCCAGGTCGGGCGTCAGCGACCTTCCCGTCAGCGACGAGAATGCGACGACCCTCGTGAGCGCCCCCTCGAGCTCGCGGATGTTGGTGGAGACGCGCGACGCGACGAAGGTCAGCAACTCGGGGTCGCCGATCTCGATCTGGTCGTTCTTCACCTTCTTCCGGAGGATTGCGATGCGCGTCTCGAGGTCGGGAGGCTGGATATCTGTGATCAGGCCCCATTCGAAGCGCGAGCGGAGCCGCTCCTCGAGCGTCGAGATCTCGCGCGGCGGCCGGTCGCTCGACATGATGATCTGGCGGCCGGCCTCGTAGAGCGAGTTGAAGGTGTGGAAGAACTCCTCCTGGATCCGCTCCTTGTGCTCGAAGAACTGCACGTCGTCGATCAGGAGCACGTCGTAGGTGCGGTAGCGCTGCTTGAAGCCCTCTATGCGCTTGTCGCGAAGACTGTTGATGAAATCGTTCATGAACGTCTCCGACGTGACGTAGCGGCAGGTCAGCCCACCCCCGTGGTCGGTGACGAAGTTCGCGACCGCGTGAAGCAGATGGGTCTTCCCGAGCCCGGTGTGGCCGTAGATGAAGAGCGGGTTGTACGCCTGGGCCGGCGCTTCGGCGACCGCGAGGGCGGCGGCGTGGGCGAACCGGTTCGACGAGCCGATCACGAACGAGTCGAACGTGTACTTGGGGTTGATGCCCGCGGCGTCCGCCTTCGGAGCGACCACGTCGAGGGGAAGCGGGGTGACGCCGGCCGGAACGGAAGACCCGGCCGAGGGTGCAGACGGTGCCGACACCGCCGTCTCGTCGACGCGCAGTTGCACCCGGAGCTCGCCCGCCGCCGCGTCGCCCACGGCCGCATCGCGCACCGCCGCGCGGATCAGGTCGAGGAAGTGCCCCTCGATCCATTCGCGCGTGAAGTCGTTCGGAACGCCGACCGCGAAGGTGTCGCCGTCGATCTCGGCGCCGCTGACCTCACCGAACCACGTCTGGAAGGTCGTGTCGTTGAGCGCCTGGCGCAGCCGAGCCGCGACGTCGTTCCAGAGGCTGTCCGCCGTCAGCTCGATCTGTCGCTCCACTCCGCCTGCACACTCCTTGTCGGAAGACCTCGAGGGGTGGCGAGCATAGCAGCGTCACCGGCCCCGCTCAATCGGGATTTCGAGCCCTGTCCTCTCCGTCATATATGTTGATTTGCAGGGATTTATCCTCGTTCAACACAACTCTTCACACCTGTGGAAAGGTTGCGTCGAGCACCTCTCCAGTAGCCGCTTTCCACGGCTTTCTCCGCGCGCCGGCCTGTGGACAAACGGTTGCTCGAGCGGGTCGCGCTATACTCGCCGCGGCCGGTGTCTCGTCGGCCCATCCTCCTTCTCTCCGGACGACATGAAACGGACTTACCAGCCGAATGTACGCAGGCGGAAGCGGAAGCACGGCTTCCGGAACCGCATGTCGACGCGTGCGGGTCGCCTGATCCTGAAGCGCCGCCGCGCGAAGGGGCGCAAGCGCCTCTCTGCGTGAACCGGTGCAGCGCCGGAACCGTCTCTCCCGCTCCCGGGATTTCGACGCCGTCTATCGCCGTGGCCGGTCGGTCTCGACCCGTTTTCTGACGCTCTACTGGTTCCAGCGCGACGAATCCCTCGGAGACCCACGTCTCGGGTTCGCCGTGCCGAAGTCCGTCGGGAACGCGGTCGTCCGGAACCGGATCAAGAGGCAGCTGCGCGAGATCGTTCGCGGCCGAATCGACGACGTTCCCCAGGCGAACGACTACGTCGTGGTCGTCCGCAAGGGCCTGCCGGAGGCGGCCGAGGCAAACGGCTTCAAGTGGCTCGAGGCGCGCGTCGACGAGGTGCTCGGGAAGGCGGCCGCATGACCTTCGCGAGGAACGCGGTGGTGCTGCCGATCCGGCTCTACCAGCTCGTCGTCTCCCCGTTCCTGCCCGCGAACACCTGCAAGTACCACCCGAGCTGCTCGGAGTACGCGGTGCTCGCGATCCGAAAGCACGGGGTGCTGCGCGGCGTGCGGCTGGCGGTCTGGCGGCTGCTCCGCTGCAATCCGTGGTCAGAGGGAGGAGTGGACTACCCGTGATCGGGGTCACCGTTCCGGGCTTCGCCGAGCTCGAGCACCTGATGAAGGCGATCCTCGACTTCCTGCACACGGGGGTCGGGCTGCCCTGGGCGTGGTCGATCGTCGCGCTGACGATTCTCGTCCGGATCTGCCTCGTCCCGCTGACGGTGAAGCAGATCCACTCGATGCAGGCGCTCCAGCGTCACGCGCCCGAGATGAAGGAGATCCAGAAGAAGTACAAGGGCGACCGCACGAAGCTCAACGAAGAGCTGATGAAGTTCTACAAGGAGAACCACATCAACCCGGCCGCGTCGTGCCTGCCGCTCGTCGCCCAGTTCCCGGTCTTCATCGCGCTCTACCTGACGCTGAAGCACTACACGCACGACATCACCGGCACCTGGCTGCACGTCGTCCCGAACATCTCGGACAAGGGCACCGCGCACTGGTCGGGCTTCGTGCTGCTCGGTGTCTACGCGGGATCGCAGGTCGCCTCGACCTACTTCATGGGCACGACGATGGACAAGACGCAGCGGAACATCATGATGGTGCTGCCGCTCGTCTTCATCACGGTGGTCTCACGCTTCCCCGTTGGCCTGATCCTCTACTGGATGACGACGAACCTCTGGACCGTCGGCCAGGGGCTCGTGACGCGCAGGCTCGTCCCGAAGACGCCGGCCCCGAAGCTCTTCGGAGGCTCGAAGGACAAGTCCCCGCCCGCGAACGAGACTCCGCCCAAGCGCAGCTCGCGCGCTCAGCCGCAGTCGTCCGGGAACGGCTCGAGCGCCCCGCCGCCGAAGCCGAAGCCCGCAGCCTCGCCGCAGCCACGGCGGGTGAAGCGCAAGAAGGGCGGCTCCAGGCGATGACGGAGCCCTCGGAGGGTTCGGCCGTCTCGGTGGAGGCGACCGGCGAGACGGTGGGCGAGGCGAAGTGGAAGGCGCTCCGCGACCTCGAGCGAGCCGTTCCCGGGATCGACAAGGCGGGCGTCCGGTTCCAGGTCGTCTCGGAGGGAGAGCGAGGGCTGCTCGGCGTGGGCTACACGCCCGCCCGCGTGATCGCCACGACCGACGCCGCCGCGGTCCACGAGCGTCCGGCTCGCCCCGACGAGAGCGAGCTCGCCGGCCGCGTCCGCGCCATCGTCGAGCACGTCGTGGCCGCCGCCGGCGTCGGTGCGCAGGTCGCTGTCTCCGAGAGCGACGACGAGCTCGTCGCGACGTGTACCGGCGGCGATCTCGGGCTCCTGATCGGCAAGCACGGACAGACGATCGACGCGCTGCAGTACGTCGTGAACGCAGCGCTGCATCGAGCGGGCCGCGAGGCGAAGCCGGTGATGGTCGACGCGGCTGACTACCGCGAGCGCCGCCGGTCGACGCTCGAGGGGATCGCGGTGCGGAGTGCCGAGCGCGCAGTCCACGGCGAGCGGGTGCTGCTGGAGCCGATGACCGCCGTCGAGCGCAAGGTGGTGCACGAGCGGCTGAAGGAGTTCGACGGTGTTCAGACCGCGAGCGAGGGGACGGAGCCGAATCGCTACGTCGTCGTCGCACCTGCCTGACGCGCCTTCTCTCGACGACTGGCTCACGGCGGTCGTCTCGACGCCGGGCCTGACCGCGTTCAGTGACCTCGGCGAGGCCCGACGCGTGCTGCTCGACGATTCGCTCGCGGGTGCTCCGCTCCTCGCGGGCTTCGGCGGCCCGGTCGTCGATGTGGGATCGGGCGGCGGAGCGCCGGGGATCCCGCTGGCGTACGCGCTGCCCGACCGCGAGTTCGTCCTGCTCGAGGCGGAGCGCCGGAAGTGCGGCTTCCTCGCGGCGCGGGCGCCGGCGAACGCCACGGTCGTCTGGGGACGCGCCGAGGAGCAGGAGACGGACTGGGCCGGGGTCGCCGTCGCGAAGGCGCTCGCTGCCCCGCCGACGGCCGCCGAGTGGTGCCTGCCGCTCGTTCGCGAGGGCGGCGGAGTGGTGCTGTGGGTCGGGCCGACGGCGGACGCCGCGCACGTCGGCAGGGTCGCTGCCCGCATCGCCGGTGAGGTGCGACCGTCGCCTCCCGGCTTCATCGTGATCGACAAGGTCGGGCCGACACCGCCGGGCTTCCCGCGCCGGACGGGCGTGGCGCGGAAGCGGCCCCTCGCGTGAGCGGCGTAGGCTCGACGGAGCCGCGCGGGAGCGCAGGTGCCGACTTTACCGGCTCCGGAGCGGGAATCAGCAGTGTCCGCCTCCGAGGCTAGATTGGCCGGGTGCCCGGGAAGGTCTACGCGTTTGCGAACCAGAAGGGCGGCGTCGGGAAGACGACCACCGCGATCAACCTTGCAGCGTGCCTGGCCGAGGCCGGCGAGCGCGCCCTCGTCGTCGATCTCGACCCGCAGGCGAACGCCACCTCCGGCCTGGGGATGCGGGCGAACGGCACGTCCACCTACGACCTGCTCGACGGGGCCCCGCTCGAGGAGCTCGTCAAGCCGACCCGCTTCGAGAACCTCTTTCTCGTGCCGTCGCGGCCGGAGCTCGCCGGCGCCGCGGTGGAGCTGGCGCAGCGCGAAGGCGGCGACCGGTATCTCTCCGAGGCGCTGCAGCAGGCCGCCGGGTTCGACTTCGTGCTGCTCGACTGCCCGCCGTCGCTCGGCGCCCTGACGGTGAACGCTCTCGTCGCCGCCGACCGGGTGGTCGTGCCGGTGCAGACGGAGTACTACGCGCTCGAGGGGCTTGCTCAGCTCGTGCAATCGATCAACCTGATCAAGGCGAGGCTGAACCCGGGGCTCGCGATCGCAGGCGTGCTCCTGACGATGGCCGACGCCCGGACGCGGCTCTCGTCCGAGGTGGAGGCCGAGGTGCGCAAGCATTTCGGCGCGCTCGTCTTCGGAGCGGTCGTCCCCCGATCGGTCCGTGTCGCAGAAGCGCCGAGCCACGGTCTCCCCGTGACCCACTACGACCGGCGCTCACGCGGCGCCGAGGCCTACTGGAAGGTGGCGATGGAACTTGTCGAGCGGCCCTAGCCCGGACGCGACGCCGGCCCGCCGCGGGCTCGGGCGCGGCTTCGAGGTGTTGATCGGCGGCGCAGAGCCGGAGCTCGCGCGCGTCGAGGTGGATCAGATCCACCCGAACCCGAAGCAGCCGCGCAGGCGCTTCGACGGCGACGCCGTCAGCGGCCTCGCCGACTCGATCAGGGCGCAGGGGCTGATCCAGCCGGTCGTGCTGCGCCCACGGCTCGAGGGCGGCTACGAGCTGATCGCCGGCGAGCGGCGCTGGCGGG
>JBOGZX010000003.1:0-8415 GCA_050697615.1 Gaiellaceae bacterium | reverse complement strand
ACATCATGCACATCCCCTTGGGGATCCGATGCGCCACCGCGGCCCGGCAGGTGATCACACCGTTGCGGTTGACCACCTCCACCCAGTCGTTGTCGGTGATGTCGAGCGCGTGGGCGTCCTCGCGGCTGATCCAGAGCGACTTGCCGCCGCGGAACAGCGTCAGCATGTGCAGGTTGTCCTGGTACTCCGAGTGGATCGACCACTTCGAGTGCGGCGTCAGGTAGCGCAGGGTCACCTCGAGCGCGCCGTCGCCGACGCCCTGGTCGCCGAAGTGGCGGCGGTAGGCGAGCGGTGGCCGGTAAACCGGCAGACCCTCGCCCAGCTCGAGCAGCCAGGCGTGGTCGAGGTAGAGGTGCTGCCGGCCGCTCAGCGTGTGCCAGGGCTTCTCGCGCTCCACGTTCATCGTGAACGGCGCGTAGCGGCGGCCGTGCGCCTCGATCCCCGACCACTCCGGCGAGGTGATGACCGTGCGCGGCTGCACCTGCGCGTCGGCGAGCGTGATCCGATCGCCCGCGCGCGGGCCGGCGAGGTCGGCGAGCGGCACGCCGGTGCGCCGCTCGAGCGTGCGGAACCCTTCCACGGCCAGCCGCCCGTTCGTCGTGCCCGAGAGCGCGAGGATCGCCTCGCACGCATCCTCGACCCGCTCGAGCGACGGGCGCCCGTCGGCCGGCCCGCCGCGGACCGCGCCGTTTCTGTGGCGAAGCCACTCGACCTCCGCGGCCGGCTTCCACGACGCACCCTTGACGGCGACGCCGAGCTGCTCGACGAGCGGACCGAGCGCGTGCAGCTTCGCCGCCGTCGCCGGATAGTCGCGCTCGACGACGACGAGCTTCGGCATCGTCCGGCCGGGCACCGGCTCGCACTCCTCGCTGCGCCAGTCCCGCACCTCGCCGAGCGGCTGCGCGACCTCGTCGGGCGTGTCGTGGACGAGCGGTGCGGCGACGAGGTCGTTGCGGACGCCCAGGTGAGTCGCCGCCAGCTCCGAGAACCGCTCCGCGACGCGGCCGAACGCGTCCCAGTCGGATTTCGTCTCCCACGGCGGTGCGATCGCAGCGTTGAACGTGTGGACGAACGGGTGCAGGTCGGTCGACGAGAGGTCGACCTTCTCGTACCAGGTCGCCGCGGGGAGCACGACGTCCGAGAAGAGCGCGTTCGACGTCATCCGGAAGTCGATCGTCGTGAGCAGGTCGAGCGTCCCCTCCGGGGCGTCGTCGCGCCAGCCGACCTCCGACGGACGCAACTCGGGCGGCGATTCCTCGGCCCGTACCGCCGGCAGCGTCGTGCCGAGCAGGTGCTTCAGGAAGTACTCGTGGCCCTTCGCGGAGGATCCGAGCAGGTTCGAGCGCCAGACCGTCAGCACGCGCGGCCAGTTCTCCGGCGCGTCCGGGTCCTCGCAGGCGAAGCGGAGCCGTCCGTCCCGGAGCTCCTGCGCGACGTGCACGGCGGGGTCTGTCCCGGCGCGGGCGGCCTCGTCGCAGAGCTCGAGCGTCGAGCGGTCGAAGCTCGGGAACGACGGCAGCCAGCCGAGCCGGGACGCGAGCGCGTTCAGGTCGACGAGCGAACGTCCCTCGAACAGACCGCGCCCGAGCGTCGAGGACAGCTCCTCCGGCCCGAACGCCTCGTAGCGCCACTGGTCGGAGGCGAGATAGAAGAACGGCGTCGCCGCCTGGTGGCGCGGCGGCCGCATCCAGTCGGTCGCGAAGGCGACGGTCTGCCAGCCCGCGAGCGGCCGCACCTTCTCCTGGCCCACGTAGTGCGCCCAGCCGCCGCCGTTCACGCCCTCGCAGCCGCAGACCATGACCAGCGCCAGGAAGGAGCGGTAGACGAGGTCGGAGTGGAACCAGTGGTTCGTGCCGGCGCCCATCGCGATCATCGAGCGGCCGCGCGTCAGCTCGGCGTTCCGGGCGAACTCGCGCGCGACCCGAACGGCGTCGTGGCGGTCGACCGAGGTCAGCTCCTCCTGCCAGGCGGGGGTGCAGGGTTGCGGGTCGTCGTAGTCCGCCGGCCAGTCGCCGGGGAGACCGTCGCGCCCGACGCCGTACTGCGCGAGCATCAGGTCGAAGACCGTCGTCACGAGCTGCCCGCCCACCTCGAGCGCCGGCACCCCGCGGCGCATCGACGCCCCGCCCTCGGTCGCGCCGACGTCGAAGCGCGGCAGGTCGACCGTCACCGCGCGACCGCGACCGTGCAGGCTCAGTGCCGGCTCGAGGTCGCCGAGGCGCAGGTTCCAGCGGCCCTCGTCGCTCTCCGCGTACCGGTGCCCGACGGATCCTGTCGGTACCGCCGCAGCGCCCGTGCGCTCGTCCCACACGACCGTCTTCCAGTCGGGCAACTCCTCGTCGGAGCCGAGGTCGGAGGCCCGCAGGAAGCGGTCCGGGACGTAGGCGCCGTCGCGTTCCCGCAACGTCACCAGGAGCGGCAGGTCGGTGAAGCGGCGAGCGTACTGCTCGAAGTACGGCACCCGCCGGTCGACGTAGAACTCCTTCAGGATCACGTGCCCCATCGCGAGCGCGAGCGCCGCGTCCGTCCCGGGCTGCGCCGGCAGCCACTGGTCTGCGAACTTGACGTGCTCGGCGAAGTCGGGCGAGACGACGATCACCTTCTGACCGCGGTAGCGGGCCTCGACCATGAAGTGCGCGTCGGGCGTCCGTGTCGTCGGCAGGTTCGTCCCCCACACGATCAGGTACCCGGCGTTCCACCAGTCTCCCGACTCGGGCACGTCGGTCTGGTCGCCGAAGGTCTGCGGCGAGGCCGGCGGTAGGTCGGCGTACCAGTCGTAGAAGCTGAGGATGACGCCGCCGATCAGTGCCAGGAAGCGGGTTCCCGAGGCGTAGGAGGCCATCGACATCGCCGGGATCGGCGTGAAGCCGGCGACGCGATCCGGGCCGTAGCGCTTGATCGTGTGGACGTGCGCGGCGGCGATCATCTCGACGGCGTCGTCCCAGCTCGCGCGCACGAAGCCGCCCTTGCCGCGCTGCGACTGGTAGAGCCGCCGCCGCTCCGGGTCGTCCACGATCGACGCCCAGGCGTCGACGGGATCGCCGAGCCGCTCGCGCGCCTCGCGGTACAGCTCGAGGAGGCTGCCGCGCACGTACGGGTAGCGGAGTCGCAGCGGCGAGTACGTGTACCAGGAGAACGAGGCGCCCCGCGGGCAGCCGCGCGGCTCGTACTCGGGCATCTCGGGCCCGGTCGACGGGTAGTCGACCGCCTGCGTCTCCCAGGTGATGATCCCGTCCTTGACGTACACGTTCCACGAGCAGGAGCCTGTGCAGTTGACGCCGTGGGTCGAGCGGACGACCCGGTCGTGCTGCCAGCGCTCGCGGTAGAACGACTCCGAGCCGCGTCCCTTCGCGACGAGCTCGCTCCAGCCTTCCGCCGAGACGGTGCCGCGGCGGAAGAAGCGGTGCGCGGGCAGGAGCGAGGAGCGAAGGGCTGCGTCGAGCGCGGCCTCGCCCGGGAGGCCGTCTCTCGTGCGCTCTTGCAGTGGACGCGCCATCCTCGTCTCGAACCCTACGAAACGCCCGGTCTCGATGCGGCAGACAGGGCCGGCCGCCCGTCGCGCAGGGTCACGACCGCCCCGGCGCACGCGGCGACGGCCGAGCAGCAGAGGAGCGCCGCGCCGGCCCGCGTCATCCCCGGCGAGCCGCGGAGCACGCCGTCGACCAACGTCTCGAGCCCCACGGCGAACATCACCGCCTCGAGGAGCCACGTCCGTCGCGGGTACAGCGCCGCCTGCTTCGGCCGCGGCCCCGGCGGCCACCATGCCCACACGGAGAGCGAGAGCAGCTTCCCGAGGTGGCCGAGCGTGACGCCGCCCGCCCAGCCGATCAGCAGAGCGACGACGTAGGCGGTCAGCCGCCGCGGCGTCGCGGCCAGGCCGAGGACCATGCCGAGCCCGAGCACGGCCGCCTGCCCGAGGAAGAAGAGCCCCGTCAACAGGTGGGTGAGCGGCCCCTCGAGCCCGGCGAGCCGGTGCTGCCGCGCCACCCGCGACATCAGCAGCGCGAACGATCCGACCGCGGCGAGCACGGTGAGGCCGCCGGCGAGCTCGAGCGGCCGCTCCCCGAGCGCGAGCCCGACGAGCAGGAGCCAGAGGCCGCCGCTCAGCACGAGCTCCTCCACCGGCAGGCTGCGAGGGCCGGCCGCCGGCGCGAGCGAGAGCATCGGGCCGAGCGTCCGTCCGACGGCGAGGATCAGCAGGGTCAGCCAGCCGAGCACCGCGAGGTGCAGATGGATCGCGATCGCCCGTTCGTGCGGCACGCCGAAGAGCGGCCGCCACTCGCGGGCAGCGAGCGCGCCGCCGACGAAGAGCGCCGCCGCCGCGTGGAGCGTCGAGAGCAGCACGCCGCTGCGGCTCGCGAGCAGCATCCGCCCGCGCGGCGCCCGCAGTGCCATCGCGATCAGCTGCCACGCGACGAGCAGGAAGCCGAGCGTCTCGGCCGTCGCCGTCGGCCAGATCACGTCGTCGAGGTCGTGCGCGATCCCGACGGCCAGTGCAGGCCCCGCGCAGAGGAGCGGCAGCGCGGCCCATCCGAGCACGCGTGAGACGTCGTTCCGGAGCAGCGTCGGCAGCACGTGCAGCACCGCTCCGGTGACCGCGAGCGGCAGGAACCCGAGCGCGACCAGGTGGACGGCGAGCAGGACGCCGGGCGCTGCGAATCCGGCCGCGGCCAGGTCGGGGGCTGCGACTGCCAGGGTGACCGTGGCGGCGACCCAGCACGCGAGCCCCGCGGCGAAGTAGCACGCGACGAGCCGCACGGGCGCCGGCTTGCCGGAGGCGACGCCGCTGCTCGCCCCACGGCGGGGCCTCACGGGACGAGGCGGTCTGGCGGGTCGATCGACATGAGGCGACAGCGCGATTCTCGACGATTACCGAGTCGGACAACGCCCGCACATCCGCAAGGCCGCGGATCGTGCCTGCGGTGAACTACGGACGCGCGGCTCGCGGCGTAAGCGACGACCCCCGCAAGTAACAGTCTGTTACTTGCGGATGGCTCAGGGCGCTACGGCAGCCGCTCGCCCGTCGCCCGGGCCGCGCCCAGCGAGCCGAGCAAGAGCAGCGCGGCAAGTCCGGCGAACCAGGACGACACCTCGCGCTTCGACGTGTGACGGGTGATGCTCGAGCCGAGATCGGTGTAGACCGACTCGAGCCTGGAGGCCGACGACGCCCGGTAGGTCTGGCCGCCGGTCGCGTGCGCGATCGCCGCCAGGATCACCGGATCCGGCCGCACCGGGAAGCGCCGGCCGCCCCCGCCGCCGCCGAAGCCGCCGCCGCCGAAGCCGTAGCCCCCGCCGAACGGGCCGATTCCGAGCGTCCCGTGGTCGGTCCCGAGCGCAACCGTGAAGATGCGGATTCCCGCAGCACGGGCGCGTGCCGCCCCCTGCAGCGGCGTGAGCACGCCCTGCGTCTGCGCGCCGTCCGAGAGCAGCACGATCGCGCCCGGGACCAGGCCGTCCTTCCCGCGCGGCGCGCCGTTCAGCGACGACTTGACGACGTTCACCGCCACCGCCACGCCGTCGCCGATCGCGGTTCCGGCCTCCGGCACCAGCAGGTCGATTCCCTCGTGCAGGATCGAGCGGTCGACCGTCGGCATCACGAGCACGTTCGGATTGGTGCTGAAGGTGACCAGCCCGAGCTTGACCTGCTTCGGCACCTTGCCGGCGAAGATGTCCATCGCGTTCTGCGCCGCGCCGAGCCGGGTCGGACGGACATCGGACGCCCGCATCGAGCCCGATACGTCGACGAGCAGGACGATCGTCGCGCGATCCGTCGGCTTGGACACCTTCGCCTGCGGGCGCGCGAGCGCCGTCGACGCCGCCGCGAGGGCGAGCAGGAAGAGCGCGAGCGGCACGTAGCGCTGCGGGCGCCGTCGCGCGGGAGCGACCGCGGCCAGCACGTCGAGGTTCGTGAACGCGACGGCGTACCGCGTCCGTCTGCGGTCCAGCCACAGGGCGAGCGCGAGCGCCGCCGGTACGACGAGGAGGGCGAGCAGCAGCCAGGGCGACGCGAAGCTCACGGCGCACACTCCGCGCCGACCTGCACCACCGCTCGCACGTCGATCGACAGACCGTCCGTCGCCGCCGCGGTCACGACGACCTGCTTGCCCGAGATCCTGCGCGTGACGTTCACGAGCGAGCCGCTTTGCAGGCGGGGTGGTTTCTTCACCCGGAACGCGATCGCGTCCCAGGAGCCGGCGAGTTGCTCAGCCGGCTTGCACGAGATCTTCGCGAAGCGCAGCTCGCCCGGGTTGATGATCACGATGCGCGACCGGAACTCGAGCGACGGCCCGGGCGGACTGATCCGCGCCGAGACGGTCGAGCGGCCGCCGCCGCCCTGCGTCGGGATGCACCCGAGGAGCGGCTGGAACGCCTGCGGTCGGCGGGAGATCGAGACGGCGCGGAAGAGCGCGTAACGGGTCGTCGTGATGCCGGGCTGCACCGGCGCGCCGATCCGCCCCTCGAACCCGACCCTGACGTCGCGCGACGTCACCTGGGCGTCGACACCGCCGACGACGCTGCGTCCGCCGGGGCAGGCGAGCAGGTAGCGGACGGTGGCGCGCGGAGGGACGAGCACCCACGGCCCGGGCACGCGGATGCACGCCGTGATCCCGTGGCACTCGTTCGTTGCGCTGCCCGCGGGCGCGAGGGCCGCCGCCAGCGCGAGCGCCGCGATCAGCGAGACGAGCGCGGCCTTCACACGAGCCTCCGGAACCACACGCCCGACAGCAGGCCGCCGAAGAGCATGAAGACGAGCCCGCCGGCCGCCGCCGCCGAGCTCACCTCGATCGCCTTGCGGGTGTGTCCCACCCGAGATCCGAGCTCCGCGAAGGTCCGCTTCACGTCGACCGCCCGCGCGCCGGCGACGTACGTACCGCCGCTGCCGCGTGCGATCGTCTGCAGCACGGCCGGCTGCACGGGCACCTGGATCCGCTCGACGTAGCCGCCCTGCACGGGCTGCTGCACGACCCCGTCGGGCGTCCCCACCGAGACCGCCGTCACGGGAATCCCCGCAGAGTGCGCGAGGGCGGCGGCGCGCTGCGGCGTCACACGGCCGGCGGTCTGGCCGCCGTCCGAGAAGAGCACGACGACCGCCGGGGGGCGCTTGCCGCTGGCCTTTCCGCGCACCGTCTTCGCGACCGCAACCGCGCGGGCGACGGCGTCGGCCAGCGCTGTTCCGCGCGGCCCCGTGCGGGCGTGTGCCAGCGCCGTCCGCACCGTGGTGAGGTCGCGCGTGGGCGGCACGACGACGGCGGTGTGGTCGGAGAAGACGATCACTGACATGCGGTAGCCGTGCGGAAGCTTGTCGACGTACTGCTCGGCCGCCCGGCGCGCTGCGGCGAGACGAGTCGGCCGCGAGTCGGCGGCCGCCATCGAGCCGGAGACGTCGAGCACGAGAATGACCGTCGCCTCCTGACGCCTGGCGTCGACCGTGGCGTGCGGGCGGGCGAAGCCGACGAGCAGCAGCGCGACACCGACCAGCATCAGCGCCACCGGCACATGCCTGCGCCAACGAGAGGGCTCGTCGACCATGTTCGCGAGCAGCGCGGGCGATGCCCACGCTGCCGCGCGCGCCCTGCGCCGGCGCTCGAGCCAGAGGTAGCAGACCACGGCGAGCGGGATCGCGAGCAGCGAGAGCAGGAGCAGCGGAGACGCGAAGCTCAACGCACGCGCCTCCCCCTGCGCAGGAACGATGCGAGCGGCCGCAGCCAGTCGCCCTCGGTCGACAGCGCGACGTGCCGCACGCCGGCCGTGGCGAGCCCGGCCACGAGCAGGCGGCGCTCGTCCGCGGCCGCGATCTCGAACCGCTCGCGCAGACGCCGGTCGCCGGTGTCGACGCGCAGCCGGCGACCCGTCTCCGGGTCGACGAGCCGCAACTCCCCGACGTCGGCGAGTTGCTGCTCGCGCGGGTCGCGCACCTCGACCGCGAGCACGGTGTGGCGGCCGGCGAGCCGCAGGAGCGGCGCGCGCCAGTCGACAGGCCCGCGGAAGTCGGAGACGACGATCACCAGCGAGCGTTGCGTGGCGACCCGGTCCGTGAGGTCGAGCGCCTCCTGCAGCGAGCCGCTGCCGTCGGGCGGCAGGTCGCGCAGCAGTCGCAGCGTCGCGAGCAGCGCTCGCCTGCCCTGGCGCGGCCGCTCGACGGACGGCGCGCTGCCGAAGGCGACCGTCCCGAGACGGTTGCCTCGGCGTGTCGCGGCATACCCGACGGCGACGGCCACACCTTCTGCCACGTCCGCCTTGCGGCGGTCGCCGGTGCCGAAGGCCATCGACGAGGACGCGTCGATCACGAGCCACGTCACGAGGACCCGCTCCGCGAGCTCGACACGCACGTGCGGCTCGCCGGTGCGGGCCGTGACGTTCCACTCGATGCGGCGGACGTCGTCGCCCGGCTCGTAGGGGCGCACCTGCCAGAGC
>JBOGZX010000002.1:0-2536 GCA_050697615.1 Gaiellaceae bacterium | reverse complement strand
ATCTACTGGATGCCGATCCTGAACGTCGACCAGTCGCAGGCGATCGTGGTGCTGAAGCGCTCGATGAATCCCGGCTTCGCCGGGATCGACAACCCTCTCTTCGGCAACCCGAAGACGGTGATGCTGTTCGGCGACGCGAAGGACTCGGTCGCCAAGCTCGCCGCCGGCGTGAAGACGCTGTGAGCGGCGTGGGCTCGACGGAGCCGCCAGAGAACAGCGGCGTAGGCTCGACGGAGCCGCCGGGGAACGCCGGCGTCCCGGTCTTCACGGGGAGGCACGTCGAGCTCGCGGTCTCGCCGGAGCGGGCAGTCGAGGCCGTGCGCGCGGCGTTCGTCGCCTTCGCACGCGGCGAGTGGACGATGCCGCCGAAGGTGTACGTCACGAACTATCCGGCGGGCGATTTCCGGGCGATGCCGGCGCTCGGCGGCGGCTACGCCCTGTTGAAGTGGATCAACTCGTTTCCGGGCAATCCGCGGCGGGGGCTTCCGACGGTGAGCGGGGTAGTGCTGATCTCCGAGGCCGAGACCGGCAAGCTGTGCGCGGTGCTCGACGCGTCGTCCGTGACGGCGCTGCGCACCGGCGCGGCTGCCGTCCTCGCCGCCGAGACGCTCGGCCGAGCCGACGCCCGCACCGCAGCGGTGATCGGCGCCGGGGTGAACGGCCGTGCAGCCGCGAGAACGCTCGTCTCTCGCGGCCGCGCAGTCGCTTTGTGGGACGTCGACGCGGCGCGTTCCCGACGGGTGGCCGAGGAGCTCAGCGCCGAGGTGGCGGGGTCGCTGGAGGAGGCGCTGGCCGCAGACGTCGTCGTAACGGTGAGCCCGGGCCACGAGGTGGTGATCGCCGAGGGATCGCTGCGGCCCGGCCAGCACGTGTCGCTGATGGGCGCCGACGGACCGGGCAAGGCCGAGGTCGAGGGGGCGGAGCTCGCCCGCGCGCACCTCTTCTGCGACGACTGGGAACAGGCGAGCCACGGTGGGGAGCTCGCGCATGCCGTCGAGGCGGGCCTCGTCTCGCGCGAGGACGTGACGCAGCTCGGCGACGTGCTCGCCGGCGCCGCTCAGGGACGGCGGAGCGACGAGGAGATCACCGCGTTCGATTCGACCGGGCTCGCGATCCAGGATCTGGCGATCGCGCTGGCGGCCCTCGAGTCCGCCGACGAGCTACCCGACCTGGCGCGCCTCGAGCTGTGAACGCTCCGCGCGAAGGCTAGAACCGGGCCGGGTCGAAGAGCTCGAGCTCCGGCGGCTGCTCGCCGAGGATCGCGCGCGCCACCAGATCACCGCACGCGAGCCCGGGCACGTTGCCGTGGCCCGAGTAGCCGCCGGCGACCCACACGCTTTCGCGGCCCGGCACGCGCCCCACGAGCGGCGCGAGATCGGGCGTCGTTCCCCAGATTCCGGCCCAGCGGTGCGTGACCGGCGGCCTCCGTCCGACGAGCCGCTCGACGAGCGCGTCGAGGGCTCTTTGGACCGGCTCGCTCGTCTCCTCGACGTCCGTCTCCTCGGCCGCAAACGCGACGTCGCGGTTGCCGCCGATCACCAGGCGGCCGTCGGGAAGCTGGTGCCAGTAGTCGTAGCCGCCGCGGGCGTAGTGCGGCCGCTCGTAGAGCCGCTCGGGCAGCTGCTCGGTCGCCAGCACCTGCCCCCGCGTCGGCCGGACGAGCGCTGCCAGCTCGGGCAGGAGACCGGCTGTGAAGCCGTCGCCGGCGACGACGATCGCGTCGCTGTCAAGCTCCTCGACCGTCACCCGGTCGTGCTCGCGCACGTCCGCGCCGGCGGCCGCGGCGTGTCCGGCGAGACGGCGGACCCAGCGCGCCGGGTAGAGCGCTCCGTCGGGCGGGTGATGGATGGCGCCGCGGTAGAGCCGGTCGAGCGGCGCGTCCAGCTCCTCGACCCACTCGACTGCGAACCCGTCCTCGCGCAGGGCGTCATGCTCGCGGCGGAGCGCCTCCCGTTCGTCTCCGTCCGCGGCCAGCCGGAGGCTGCCGACGCGGCGGAAGGCATCGCCTGCGAGCGCCTCCAGGCGGTCGAGCGAACGCTCGGTGAGCGCCATCAGGAGCCGTGCACGCTCCCGCCCGAGGTCGCGCCGGGCGATGTCGTACGGTGTCGCGGCGCCGCGCAGCGCGAACCCGCCGTTGCGTCCGCTCGCACCGCCCGCGATCTCCCGCGCCTCGTGCAGGCGCACCCGGACGCCCCGCTCGGCCAGCGTCAGCGCGCACGAGCAGCCGGTGACGCCGCCGCCGATCACCGTCACCTCGGGCCGCCCGTCGAAGCGCCTCTGCGGCAGGTCGGAACGCGGCTCGCCGAGCCAGTATGAAGTTGTGTTCACGTTCGTCGATCCTACGTTCCCGACCGCATCACCTCCCGGTACAGGCCGTCGGCCTGCACCAGCAGCCCGAGCAGCTCCAGCTCGACGACCGCGGCGGCCACCTCGCCCGCCGGGAGGCCGGTCCGCCTCGCGATCTCGTCGGCGCCGATCGCCGCATCGGCAACAACGGCCCGGACGGATTCCAGGTGTGGATCGAGCGACTCCGGGG
>JBOGZX010000001.1:0-5065 GCA_050697615.1 Gaiellaceae bacterium | reverse complement strand
GTCCACAGCCGCCCGCGGTACATCGTCTCGTGGATGCCGCGCGTGTAGGGATAGCTCCCGGGGTCACCGAGGTCGCGTGCGTAGTCGGTGGCGACGTCGTCGGCCTCGTAGACGGGGGCGACCTCGAGTCCCGAGATCGTCGTGTGGCTCGACCGCGCCTCCGCCGTCGCGGTCGCCGCCGGGCGCGCCCGCTCGGGGTCTCTGCCCTCCACCCCCGACACGATAATCGCCGCGCGCAGCGACGCGCCGAGGGCGGCCGGAGCACACCCGGGCGCGCACCTACTATCTGCCGGTGCGCGCGATCGTCACCGGCGGCGCCGGCTTCATCGGCTCGCACCTCGTCGACGCCCTCCTCGTGCGCGGCGACGAGGTCGTCGTCGTCGACGACCTCTCCTCGGGCCGGCGCGAGCACGTCAACCCTGCCGCGCAGCTCGTCGAGTCGGACGTCCGCGACGGGCTCGACGCGGCCGGCTGCGACATCGTCTTCCACCTCGCGGCGCAGGCCGACGTGCAGACGTCGATGAAGCGACCCGACTACGACGCCGCCGTCAACGTCGTCGGCACGGTGAACGCGCTCGGAGCCGCCGCACCCGGCGCACAGGTGATCTTCGCCTCGTCCGGCGGTGCCGGCTACGGCGAGTGCGCAGAGCCCGCCGGAGAGGATGCGCCGTTCCTCCCGCTCTCGCCGTACGGGATCGCCAAGAAATGCGGTGAGGAGTATCTCGCCGGCTGGAACCGCATCCACGGCACGTCCCACGTCTCGCTGCGCTTCGCGAACGTCTACGGGCCGCGCCAGGACGCGGGGCTCGAGGGCGGCGTCGTCGCGATCTTCCTCGAGCGACTCGCGCGCGGCGACGAGACCGTGATCTACGGCGACGGCGGGCAGAGCCGGGACTTCGTCTACGTCGACGACATCGTGGCGGCCCTGCTCGCCGCCGCCGGCAAGTCGGGAGGCCCGTACAACGTGGGCACCGGCGAGGGCACGACGGTGACCGCGTTGCACACGGCCTGCGCTCGCGTCGCCGGCAGCGACGCGAAGCCGCGAATCGAGGGGGCGCGGCTCGGCGACGTCCGCCGCTCGGTGCTCGACCCGAGCCGGATCGAGCGTGAGCTCGGCTGGCGCGCGGCGGTGTCGCTCGACGACGGTCTCGCCCGCACGTGGGCCTGGACGAAGGAAGCGCTCACGCCGTAGCGAATCGAATGAGGCTGTGGAAGCGCCGCTCACCGCACCCGACGCGATGATCCGCCCGTGGCGGACGGCCACACTGGTCGCGAGCCTCGTCGCGGCGGTCGAGCTCGTCCTGCTCGTCGTGCTGGCCGTGCTGCTGCTCGCCAAGCCGCTGTCGCACGCGATGCAGCGCCATGCCGAGACGGCTGCGTTCCCGGCGGCGAAGAAGCACGTCGCGACGGTCGAGAAGCACGTGCACGTCGCCCCCGCCGTCCCGAGGCTGACGCGCGCCCGGACCCGCGTGTTCGTGCTGAACGGCAACGGCCGCACCGGCGCCGCCGCCGCCGAAGCCGCGCGTCTGCACAGGCTCGGCTATCGCGTGGCCGCGACCGGCAACGCCTCGCGCACCGACTACGCCACCACCGTCGTGATGTACAAGGGCGACTACCGCGGCGACGCGCTCAGGCTCGCCCGCGTGCTGCACGTGAAGGTCGTCGGCCCGCTCGACGGCCTGAAGCCGGCCGCGCTGCACGGCGGCCAGCTCGCGATCGTGCTGGGCGCGCGCTAGCCGATCAGCACTTTCCGACTCCCGCGTCGATCAGGTTGCGCGCGCGGTTGTAGTCGTCGCCGCCCTCGCTCGGCAGCGCGTACGGGTCGAGCTCCGTGTAGCGCTCCAGGTACGTGTAGGCGAGGTGGTAGCAGTCGTTCGAGTACGCGTACTCGCCGGCCGAGAGCCACGTCTGCGGATTCTTCGGCTGCCGGCTCACGGCCGCCGCGTAGTAGTCGAAGGCCTGCTGCGGGCGGCCGCGCTGGATCGCCGCGCCCGCCTTCGCCCAGAGCGGCTCGACGAGCAGCCGGTCGACCGACTCGGCGCGATTCGCAAGCCTGACCGCCTGCGCCGGCGGCGCGCCGAGAGCGTCGTCCGCCCACCGGTTCCCGAGCCACGGCAGCAGCAGCGCGCCGAACGCGAGCGCGGCGGCCCCCGCCGCCGCCAGGACGGCGAAGGGCGACACGCGCCGCACGGCCGCGCCGCCGGCGAGCGCGCCGGCGACCAGGAACGCGGGCGCAGAGACGGCGAGGAAGTCCCAGTCGACGTCGACCAGCGAGTGGAGAAGGTACGCGGGCAGCACGAGCGCGAGGGCCAGCTCGTGTCCGCGGCGCCGCCACGGAAGGCGCAGCAGCGACGCGCAGCCGAGCGCCAGCAACGCGAGCCCGACGATGCCGGCCTCCGAGAGGAACTGCAGCGGCAGGTCGTGGGGCTCGATCGTCGTATCGAGGTAGCTCGTGCGGTGCTGCAGGTTCGTCAGCTTGAAGGTGCCGGCGCCCGTCCCCTGGATCCGGTTCGGCTGCCAGCCCTCCCACGCCTGCTGCCACCAGACCCAGCGGAAGTTCGAGCCGCCCTGCGTGAAGCGCCCCTTCGAGTTGGCGACCTGCGACGAGCTCGTGAACGAGCCTGCCTTCAGCGCGCCGACGACGATCGCCGCGACCAGCGCGAGCCCGACGAGGCTGAGCAGGGCGCGCCGCCGCGCCGGCGTGATCCGCGGTCGCCGGAGCCGCTCCAGCGCACCGGCGGCGACCGCGCCGGCGACCAGCACGGCTCCGAAGATCAGCCCGTCGTGCCACCGCGTCCCGATCGACCGTCCGTCGCTCGTCACGCCGGGTAGCAGGAACGCGACGCCGACGACAACAGCGGCCGGCACCGCGGCGGCGACCAGCGTCACGGCGCTCTCGAGCCGCTCGTCCGTCCAGACGAGCCACGCCGCGACGACGATCACCGCCACCGCGAGGCCGCCGCGCGAATAGGTGAGGAGCAGCGCGACGATCCAGCCGTAGGCGAGCAGCGTGCCAGAGAGCCGGCGCCGCCAGAGCCCGAGCGGCAGCGCGAAGTCGCCCAGCAGCGCGAGCTGGTTCCAGAGCCCGACCGGCGCGCGCAGACGTGCCACACCCGGCGGGCCGTAGTCGTAGAGCACGGGGAAGACCTTGCCGGCGAGCGACCAGACGGCGACGGCGCCGAGCAGGGCCGCGAGCCCGAGGGCGAGCGCACGCGTCCGGCCGGCGAGCCACAGGCCGAGTGCGGCGAAAAGTGCGTAGACGAGCGCGCGGTCGGCGTAGTCCCAGGAGCGGTCCGGCAGCGAGGACCACTCGATCGTGATCGCGAGCCAGCCGGCGAGCACCGCGAGCGGCACGATCGACCGCCAGCCGCGCGGGACGCCTCGGAAGAAGAGCAGCGGCACCAGCACGACGAGCGCCCCGCCGCCGAGCCACGGCAACGATCCGTCCGCGGCCCCGCCGCCGAAGAAGAGGGCAACTCCGACGAGGAGGAGCGACGCGGCGAGCGGCAGGTCCCGGATCGCCGGCATCCAGCGCGAACGTACCATCCGGGTTCGGACGCTCGACCCGCCGACGGGCCTGTCTGACCGAACCCTGACACGCTCTTAACGGACGTGCCCGGAATCCCACGTGCCGCGCGAGGCCGCTACGCTCCAGAATCTCAGCAGGTACCCGCCGCCCATGCCCCGCCGTTCCAGCCCCGTGAGCTCGCTCCTGAAGGTCGCCGCCGCCGCGTGCATCGTGGCGACGACGTTCCTCACAGCTGCCGTCGCCCCGCCGGCGGCTCGCGCGGCGACCCCCTGCTGGAAGTTGCTGCTGAACGACTGGTACGACGGCCGCATCGACCAGACGTATCCGATCCACTGCTACCGCGACGCGCTGAAGCACCTGCCGGCCGACGTGCAGACCTACTCGAGCGCGCACGACGACATCCTGCGCGCGCTGCAGACGGCGATCAGCCGCGAGAGGAAGCAGGGCAAGAAGGTCGGGCAGGGAACGCTCGTGCCTCCCCAGAAGGGCGGAGGCTCGGGAGGAGCGGGGGGCGGAACCGGCGGCGGCGGAACCGCCACCGGGTCGGCAACCGGCGGCAGCGGCGGCGGGGCGGCGACCGACACGAACGGAACACCGGGCCGGAAGGAGGGCGGCGGGCTCGCCGACAAGCTGAACCCCTCGAGCCCCTCGTCCCTGCCGGTGCCGCTGCTCGTGCTCGGCGCGCTGGCGCTGCTCCTCGTCGCCGCGGGCGCCGCAGGACTCGTCGCGAAGCGCATCCAGTCGCGCCGGCCCCGCGGCTGAAAGCCCGCTTCCGCGGGCGTTCGAGGTGTCCGTCAGGTCCTCTCCCTATGGTTCCCAGGCTCGCTGTAGCGGGGTCCCGCGCCCACCGCGGCACGAAGGTTCCCGAACCTAGAATTCGGTAGATGAAAAGAGGAGAGATGGCGTCCGCCCAGCAGGAGACAACCGTTCAGATCCACCCCGACGAGCTCGACAACAGGGTCGCCGACGAGAGCGCGAACCTCGCCGTCCGGCGGCTCTTCACGATCGAGGGGCGGGACCCCTTCGACGAGGTCGAGTGGGAGACCCGCGACGCGTTCATCCCGGGCAAGGACGGCCCGACGTTCGAGCAGAAGGGCGTCGAGTTCCCGAAGTTCTGGTCGCAGACCGCAACGAACATCGTCGCGCAGAAGTACTGCCGCGGCCGCATGTCGAGTCCGGCGCGCGAGCGGTCGGTCAAGCAGATGATCGGCCGCATCGTCGGCACCGTCGGCAGATGGGGCCGCGACGGCGGGTACTTTGCGAGCGACGACGAGGCGCAGACGTTCGAGGACGAGTTGAAGACGATCCTCGTCAACCAGCTCGCGGCGTTCAACTCGCCCGTCTGGTTCAACGTCGGCTTCGAGGATCGCCCTCAATGCAGCGCTTGCTTCATCCTCTCGATCGAGGACTCGATGGACGCGATCCTCGACTGGATCCGCCGCGAGGGCATCATCTTCCGCGGCGGCTCGGGGTCGGGCGTCAATCTCTCCCGCCTGCGCTCGTCGAAGGAGCAGCTGTCGAAGGGCGGCTACGCCT